>JAFVOW010000132.1 GCA_017505625.1 Clostridia bacterium
CACTAAATTTATCGCTAAAACTAGAACAATATATCTTGTCCGTTTGAAGCTTTTCTTTTTTTTGCGTTACCGGATTAAACAGTCTTTCGGTCATAATTTTTGCTTCAGGTAGATACGGTGTAGAAATTCTTTGTATTTCGGGTTTAATTTGAGCGGCTTCGCATATACCTATAAAAGCATTTGCAGTTTCGTTAACGTATGCAAATTTATTTAATCCGTCCACCAAAATAGCCGTTACCGATTTTGCCTTTAGTAAAAGCGTTTTTATGGCTAATCTCATTTGGGCAGTAAAACCGTTATATCCTATTAAATAAACGTCTGAACTCTTTATTTGCTCGTCGGTTTCTATAATTTCAGGAAGATACGACAAACTAGAATTTTGGTCATCATAGCCGTTTTCTGCTAAAAATCTCTCGTATGCTGAATAGATTTCTAAAACGTCTACTAGTTTATCTTTTAATAATCCACGTGCGCTTAGCGTAGCAGTTTTTAAATCTTCTACTTCAACTTTAGCGCTTTTAAACTGTGCAATTAAGTTATATATAGATGGAGCTAGTCCTAGTTTATTTGCCGAAAATCTTTTAAGCGGTAACCCTTTTAAGACACGCTTAACAACCATAGAAGAACCTTCTTTGGTTAGGACTTTTTTAAGTTCACGTTTTTTGCGCATATAATTTCCGAACGAATATACGTCGGTATTAAAACTACCAATAAACTTATCGCAAATCATCCTTTCGGTCATTAAAGACACCTTTTCTTCGCAAAAGATAAGATTGCGCTCGTTACCTTTAGTATTTTCTAACTCGGTTAATAGGCAATTAAAAACGTTAAATTGTGAATCGGTTAATATTAGTTTTATCATACATATTTATTTTATCATATTTTTAGTCTTATTTGAAGACTTTTTAAGTTTAAAGTTTTACAAAATTTTAAATATGTGTTAAAATGTACTTAACTAATTTTCGGAGGAAAAAATGAGAAAATTATTTATCGCTATAATTAGTGCAATAACTATGCTTACGGCGTGTTTTGCGGGTTGTAGCTGTATAGGTAGTTCGCCTATAAGTTTTAACTCTAATTTCTACGGCTCGGAAGCATCGTTAGACCCTCCCGCTGGGTATAAAGAAACACTTACCTATAACGTGGTTTACAAGGAAAAGATTTCAGAAGAACTTTGCAAATCTCCTTTCCTTAACAACGTAAACTATTCGTTTAGCGACGGCGTGTACGTTTCTACATTAGAAACGGTAACAAGTTTACCCGAAAGTATAACTAGCGACATTATAGAAGGTTTACCGTCTGATGCAAAGACTTTATATAAGCTTACTACCAAACTTTCTATTTTAAGCACCTACGTCGGTTTAGACCAAGGTAGTGGCGAATACCTTGACACCATTGAAAGCACTGTTTATTTTTGTTCTTATAGATTAAGTTTTGCGCCAATTTATTCAACGATTAAAACCGATTATTCAATGCTTTTCGTTAGTGATTACGCTACGAGCGTAGATAAACTTGTTTCTGAAAGAACGTTTAATTATTCTAAAACTAGTTACAAGTTAACTGAAACGGTTAAAGACAACGTAACTGTAAGCGATTATGAATACGATTTTACAACTATTATTGATAACGCTCAGTTACTATTCGCTTTTAGAAATATTACCGTGCCGAAAGATTCTTTTTTTTATCTTCCCACCGTTTCGTATGCGTTTGGCTCGGCAAAGAATTTAAAAATTGATATTGATAGCCAAACAACTGAACCCGTAAACATAACCTATAATGGTGTTACCATAGCCGATAATATCTCGCTTAACAATTATTCGTTTATGATAAACGATTCTAAAAAAGCAGGTATTCCTCAATACGTATCAGTTCAAAGTGCTAAATCGGATAATTTACCTTACACGTCATTACTTTACTCATACGTTGAACCCTTAGTTGAATACGGTAGCATGCTTAATATGGGATATTTATCATATACTTTATCTAGCGTAGAAATTGTTCAATAATTTACTAAAATAAAAATAACCCCTTGCGATATCGCAAGGGGTTTTCTTTTTTTACTATTTATTATTCACCAAATTTAACTGCGAAGTTTTCTGCTACGCCTAAATTCCAATTAGTACCTTTAACTATTGCTTCCCATTGAGAAGGAGTGCCACCAAAATATATTTTTTCAAGGCTAGAGAAATTTTCAAATGCGCCTTTATAGATATTGGTAACGGTTGTGGGAACGTCTAATTTAGCAAAACAGTTTGCGTTATAGAAAGCACGTTCGCCGATACCGATTACTTTATCATTTAAATCTATTTTAGTAACTAAGGTAAGTCCGCTAAATGCGTACATAGGAATTTCATAATTATCTTTAGGAGCGATAGTAACAGTTCTTAAAGACATTGGAACGTAATATGTTGCCGTAGTACCTTCAATAGCGTTATAGGTTTGGGTAATTTTTGCGCCACCCGTGTATTCTTCCGTGCCGAAGATATATCCAAATAATCTTTCAGCGTCTACTGCTTTGTCTTCAGATAAAGTTTGACCTTCGTAAGCATCAGCATTAACGTTAGAACCAACGAAAGGTAAGGTTATATCTTTAAGGGCTTTCATATTCTTGAACGCACCACCGTCGATTTTGGTTACAGTGTTAGGAACGATTACCTTTTCGAGAGTAGAATTGCCGTCAAAAGCACCTTCTTTTATTCTAGATACTTCGGCAGTTTCGCCATATTTTGTTTTAACTACAGCGTCAATATCAAGTTCGGTTACGCCTAAGCCTTCGTCTACGTATTTATAAACCACGTATTTGCCGTCTTGTTTAATACAAGAAATACCTTTTTCACCAGGATTACCCGAAGGTTCTCCACAACCTACCATTGTAAAAACCGCTAACATTGTTATAACGGCTATTAATAATATTGAAAAAATCTTTTTCATAATTTGCTCCTTGCAAATATTAGACTAGTATACTTGAATAAGTTTAACATTTATTTGCAATTTTGTCAATAGATAATAAGTATTTCTAACACTAAACTTTATTGCGTTTTGTCTAAATTATTACTTTTCCGTCAAAAAAACTACGCATATAACCGTCTACATCCCTTCCACATTTATTAAATGCACTTATAAGGTCATCGGGAATAACTGTTTCGCCTAAATTTTCAGAGTAATATTTTTTTAATGACTCAAAGAATTTTTGGTCTCCTATCGTGGTTCTTAAATTGTCGTACATAATACAAGGTTTAACGTATGCAAGGTTTACGTATTCGTATTCGCTTATAAAATCCTTTAAACTACGTATCATTGACGTGTCGACGTTGCCAAATAGTTTATCTGAAACCGTGCAGTATGTCTTATAAGTCGTTTCGGAAGATTTTATTAGTTGAGCTCTATTTAATCCGTATTCAGGATAATTTTCGTAAAAACATACGACTGAATATTCTGCTAGCCCTTCGTCTAAGAAACCGTACTCTATTTCGTTGTTTCCAACGCCCGCTTGCCACCATTGATGCGCCGTTTCGTGAACTATTACTTCTCCG
>JAFVOW010000133.1 GCA_017505625.1 Clostridia bacterium
CTTAAAATTTTCGTTTACAATAAATTCTAACGCTTCAGTTTTATCGTTAAGTTTGTATAAATTATTAATCACGTCACTAGCAAACACGTTAGTCGCCCTAACGTATCTTAAAATATGGTTAGCAATAACCGTTTTCGGAGAAACGATACTATCTAAATCCATATTTTCCACCATATCGATAACGTTTTCATTAGCAATTTTGGTTATAACTTTTTGCACCTTGTTTTTAACTGCGTAAAGAGATACTATTACGTTAGTTTCATCTGAACCCGTTAATACCACACAAGCATCCGTACCTTTTATATTTTCTTCTTCTAGACCTTGTTGGTCGGTAGCATCGGAATTAATAACGTCTGCTTTAGGCAATACTTCTGATAAAAATTGACAGCGGTCTAGGTCGCTTTCCATAATTTTAACGGAAGTGTTTGATTTTGCAAGTTCTTTAGCTAGGTAATAGCATACCCTACCACCACCCACGATAAATATCGATTTAGAACGTGGTTTAAAAATCTTAAGTTTTTTGCAAAACGCCGTCATTTCACTTTCAGTTGCGATTATATGAACGTTGTCGTTTTCTTGAATTTTAGTTACACCACGTGGGATAATAACTTCTTCACCTCGTTCTATCATAGCAAAAAGAATTTTGTGACCGTATTCGGCAATTTCTATTAAAGATTTACCTATAATTGGATTTCCTTTTAAAATCGGAAACTCTATCATAAGTGCTTTACCATTAGCAAAACTCTCTACGTTTTTTGCAGACGGAAATTTTAATATTTGAGAGATTTCCATAGCAGTACGATACTCGGGGTTAAATACTAAGTCTAGTCCAAACACGTCGGTCATATTGCCCATTTCCTTAAAAAGTTCAGGGTCACGAACACGTGCTATGGTACGTTCCACTCCGAGTTTTTTTGCAAGAACGCAAGTTAAAACGTTTATCTCATCCCTAGAAGTACAAGCAATAAACAAGTTTGCCGTAGAAACTTCAGCACTAGATAAAACGTCACGTTCTATTCCGCTACCGATAATACCTTTAACGTCGTAACGGTTTACAATTTTATTAACGATTTCAGCATTTTGGTCGATTACAACTATATCGTGATTTTCGTTGATTAGGTTTTTAACCAACGTATCGCCGACTTTACCGACACCTAGAATAACTATTTTCATATTATATATTTTATACCTTTTTTTTACTCTTGTCAAACCTATAAATAATTATACTAATTTGACTTTGTATCATGACAAACACTAGGCTTTTTATCGCTCTTTTTGCCTATTCCTAACACAAGATTTACTATTCCGTACGATAAAAGGGTAACAAGTCCTGCAATACAAACGTCGGATAAGTAATGTGCTCCAACCGTTAAACGCGAAAAAGCCGTCAATCCCCACCATATAAACCCTAACACAAACAATAACGGTTTATATTTTTCTAATTTAGTAATAAATCCTGAAAGCGCAGGAAACAAAAAAATTGCAAACATCGAGTATGCTGAATGCCCTGACGGAAAGGAAGAAAATTCGTCGGTAACCGTCGTAAGCTCTAAACTTTGTTTAATATCTTTTCCACTCTGCCACCAATTTCTAAAATGGTCTACGTTATTAGATTCTAGAACAAACCTAAATCTAGGTCTATTCATTATATTTTTAGAACTCATTATTATTATCATTGTAACCAAACTTAACAAAGTCAATTTTATAACTATCTTTAATAA
>JAFVOW010000134.1 GCA_017505625.1 Clostridia bacterium
CTGAAGAAGGTGTTAAAGCAGGAACATGGCAAAAACTTTATAACTACAATACGCCTACCGACGCAACCTATTATATTATTGCAACCCTAAACGCAGTAGAAATTAACGAACTTGCTTTCGTTGGCGTAGTTAAAGACGGTACTGACGGCGCTTATAAAAACGAAAAGGTATTATTAAACGTAACGCCGATTGGTGCAGGAATTAAAGGAGTTAAAGGTAGTTCTAGTGAATCTTGGTCTAAGAGTTTAGAACACAGTTCTAATATTCTAGATATGACTGAATACGGCGTAAAACAAGCATCTAAGTTAATAGACGAACAATCTGCGTTTAAGCCTGAAAAACTTTCTGACGGTGTTTATACCGATACAAAAGTTTTTTCTAGTAAAGAACTAACTTTTGCAAAAACCGTAAATTCAATTTTCGGTAATAACGCATCTACAATAGATTCTACTGAAAACCCTGTAGGTTTAATTTTAGTATCTATCTCAACGTTAATTTTTGGAACTACCACATTTACGTTAAGACTTGTTCCTATTCTTTTTGCAATAGGCAGTATTGTTCTTGCTTATTTTATCGCAAAGAAATTCATTAAAAACGAATATATATGTGCAGGCGTTAGTGGTGCAATAGCAGTTGCTAATTTAATTTTGATAATTACCACCGCATTTACTTGGGCAATTGGCATATTCTTCATTTTATTATCAATATACTTTGTTTTAAGATACTTCTTACTTAAGAAACTAAAATCTAACGACTTTATAACCTATCTTGTTTTAGGTGGTTTAAGTTATGCTTTAGCAATTGGCGTTAAAACCGTAGCAATGTTTTTAGCACCTTTATTCTTCGTTGCAATAGGGTATATCATCTATACAAGATATAACAAAGCAATTGCAAAAATCAAAGACGGTAAAACTAGAGTGGCACGCATGAATATGTATAGAGAAATTGCTTGCTCAGTTATATCGTTTATCGTAATTCCCGTTATCGTGTTATCTTTATCATTCTTAGTAGTTGCGCCTGCACTATCTAGTGTTTACGGTGGTGGATTATTTAGCGTTGCAAGTAAGCAATTTTTTGCAATCTTTTAATAGATAATGATAGCAAAGATACAAAGTTATTCTTTAACCGGTTTAAGTGGTAACAAGGTAAGCGTTGAAGTAGATATAAACAACGGTTTGCCGTCCTTTGACGTAGTAGGCCTTGCCGATACAGCCGTAAAAGAAGCAAGAGAAAGAGTTCGCTCGGCTATAAAAAACAGCGGTAGGGCAATCCCCACTAAAAAAATTACGGTAAACTTTGCCCCGGCAGGAATAAAAAAGGAAGGTTCAGCATTCGACCTACCGCTTGCAATAGGCGTACTAAAATCAAGTGGTCAACTTACAGCCGATACCGATGGAATAGTCTTTTTAGGCGAATTATCGCTAGACGGAACTCTTCGTTCTATAACGGGCGTATTACCGTCGCTAATTTCAGCTACAAAAGACGGGTTTACTAAATTTATCATACCCGATGAAAATAAACTAGAAGCGTCTTTCGTTATGGAAGCCGAAATATATCCCGCTAAAACTTTAGCACAAGTTATAGACCACTTGTCGGGTTTAGCACCCATACCACGTTACCAAAATCAAACGTACGAAAGGTCTACGACAAAACCTTTATACGATACCGATATATCGCTAGTAAAAGGACAAGCCGTAGCAAAACGTGCTTTAGAAGTTGCAGTAAGTGGTGGACATAACGTTTTATTCGTAGGTGCTCCTGGAACGGGAAAAACCATGCTTGCAAAATGTATTCCTACGATAATGCCCGATTTAAGTTTTGAAGAAGCATTAGAAACTACTAAAATTCACTCGGTAGCAGGTAGTTTAAAAGATAGCGACGGTATAGTTAGAACCAGACCGTTTAGAAGCCCACATCACACTGCAACGACAGTGTCGTTAACGGGAGGCGGAACGCACATAAAACCGGGCGAAATAAGTATGGCACATAACGGCGTACTATTTTTAGATGAAATGCCCGAATATACAAGGTCAACTTTAGAAGCGTTAAGACAACCTTTAGAAGACGGTATCATTACCGTATCACGTGCAAACTTTACGGTAACGTATCCCGCTAATTTTATGCTTTGTGGTAGTATGAACCCTTGTCCTTGTGGCAATTACGGTTCGGAAGAAAAACCGTGTACGTGTTCGGCTTCGCAAATCGCAAGATATAAGGCAAAAATATCAGGACCGCTTCTTGATAGAATAGATATTCAAGTGCACGTTGACGAAGTAAAATATTCTGAACTCATCTCTGAGGAAAAAACTGAAACGTCGGAAACGGTAAAACGCCGTGTTAATAGAACAAGACTTATTCAAAAAGATAGGTTTAAGGACGACAATATATTAACTAACAGCGATATGGGTGAAAAGCACCTTAAAAAATACTGTAAACTTTCTAGCGACTGTGAAGAAGTGTTAAAGACCGCTTACCGTACGCTTGGGCTTTCGCCGAGAGCGAGAAGTAGAATTATAAAAGTAGCAAGAACAATCGCCGATATGGAATTATCGGACAACATAATGGTTGCACATATCTTAGAAGCAATCAGTTATAGACAATCGTAAAATGAAATACACACAAAAAGAATTGTGTTTAATTTGGCTAGACAGTTTTGCTAGTCTAGAATATAAACACAAAAAACGATTATACGAATTTGTAGAGGGCAACGTAGGCATTAAAGAACTGCTAAGTTCTGGCAAAGATTATCTGATAACCGAGCTAGGCGAGAGCGTGTTTAATACCGTGTATATGTCGGCTAATAAGCTTTACCTTGATAGCGTTTTAGACGGTCTAAACAAAAGAGAAATTACTTGTATTACTTTAGAATCGGAAAACTATCCCGAAGATTTACTTAGCACCGATATTCCACCGTTAGTGTTATATGCAAAAGGCGATATATCTTTATTAAGTACTGAAAAGTTTGGTGTGGTAGGTAGTAGAAAGAGTTTACCCCTTCAATTAAACTTAGCAAAAACCATTTGCGAAGATTTAATTTCGGCAGGGTTTACGCTTGTTACGGGTATTGCCGAAGGCGCAGATAAAACGGTAATAGAAACGGCGTTAAATAACGACGGAAAAGTAATTTCTATTCTCGCTAGTGGTTTTGATAACGTATATCCGTCGGCACACGAGAGTTTAGTAAATAAAATAATAGAAAAAGGTTTAGTTATAACCGAACATTTACCCGAAGTAAAAGCAAAACCATATTTCTTTCCCGTGAGAAATAGAATAATAGCAGGATTATCGGACGGCGTGCTAATCGTTAGCGGTGCAACTAGAAGTGGCACGATGTACACGGCTGAATATGCAGTAGATTACGGTAAGCACTTGTTCGCAATTCCGTACACGCCTAACGTTCAGAGTGGAAGTGGATGTAACCTATTAATAAAGCAAGGCGCAATATTAACTGAAAATTCTACTGATATTTTAGAGTTTTTCGGTAAAAATACTGTAAAAGAAAAAGTCGTTTTAACAACTGAACAACAAAAAATTATAAACGCTATTAAAGACGGCAACTCGCATGTTGAGCAAATAGCAAAAAAATTAAATAAAGCCGTTTACGAAATTATACCTTTACTTTCAGAATTAGAAATTAAAGGACAAATAACCAAAAACGGAACAAATACGTACGGACTATAATAGAGAGTAACCTGGAGGCATAATGCAGTTAATCATAGTAGAATCACCCCATAAAGCAAAGACCATAGAAAAATTCTTAAAAGGCGATTTTAAGGTAGAAGCGTCTAAAGGCCACGTTAGAGATTTACCAGTAAACTATATGGGTATAAATATCGCTAACAACTTTGAGCCGTATTACGTAGTTTCGCCCGATAAAAAGCAAGATATCAAGCGTCTTACGGAACAAGCAAAAAAAGCAGACGTAGTATATCTCGCAACTGACCCGGATAGAGAAGGGGAAGCAATTTCTTGGCACTTAGCTGAAGTTTTGGGGTTAGAAGAAAGCAAAACCAAAAGAATAGAATTTAACGAAATTTCTGAAAGTGCAGTTAAAAACGCTATAAAAAATCCTAGAAAAATAGACCAAAATCTAGTGGACGCACAACAAGCAAGACGTGTTCTTGATAGAATAGTTGGTTATAGTATCTCTCCTGCAGCAAGTTCAAGACTTAACGAGAGTTTGTCGGCTGGTAGAGTTCAGTCGGTAGCATTAAAGATGGTAGTAGACCGTGAACGTGAAATTACTGCTTTCGTACCACAAGAATATTGGAACTTAAAAGTCGAAGTAAAACCACAAGATAAACAGTCGTTTAAGGTTTTACTCGTAGAAAAGAACGGTAAAAAATATAAACCCGCTAACGAGACAGAAGCAAGGCAAGTAGAAGAAATCTTAAAAACTGCTCCTTTTACTGTAGACAACGTTAAAAGAGCTATAAATAAATCGCATGCTCCAGCACCGTTTATTACGTCTACTCTGCAACAAGACGGGTCTATAAAACTAGGAATAACTGCGCCCCAAGTAATGCAAATTGCACAGCGTTTATACGAAGGTGTAGAAACTCCAAAAGGCCACGTAGCACTTATAACCTACATGAGAACCGACTCGGTGAGAGTTTCTGCTGACGCACAAAAATCGGCGTTGCAGTTTATTAAAGAAAACTACGGCGAAGAATACGTGCCTAGTAAACCTAACGTATACCGTTCTAAAAAGGACGCTCAAGACGCACACGAAGCAATTCGTCCGATAGATATTAAAATTACGCCCGATAGCGTTAAAGATATTTTAGATAAAAATCAATATAAACTTTATAAACTTATTTACGATAGATTTATTGCTTCTCAAATGAGTGAAGCAAAATACGATAGCGTATCAGTTACCGTTAAAGCAAACGAATACGGCTTAAAAACAAGCGGAAAGACTTTAGTTTTTAAGGGCTATACCGTAGTTTACGACGATACCAAAAAAGAAGAAAACGACGAAACTGAGGGAAGCGCATTATTGCCAGCATTATCAGACGGTGAAAAACTTGATTTAACAGGCTTAGTAAAAGAACAAAAATTTACTAAACCTCCCGTTAGATATACTGAAGCAACCCTTATCAAAAATATGGAAGACAAGGGAATAGGTAGACCTTCTACTTACGCAACCATTATGGCAAAACTCACCGACAAAAAACGTGAGTACGTAAGAAAAGACAAAAAATTCTTAGTGCCTAACGACGTAAGTTATAGTCTTATAGATTTCTTAGTAAAATATTTCCCTAGTATTATGGAAATTTCGTTTACGGCTAGAATGGAAACTCAACTAGACGACATTGGCGAAGGCGGTAAAGATTGGCATAACCTTATCAGAGATTTCTATGCACCCTTTGAACGAATGCTAGAAAAATCTAGAATTACCGACGTTATTTGTGAAAAATGCGGTGCTAATATGTTAATTAAAAGTGGTAAGTATGGTAATTACTACGCTTGTTCTAATTATCCCACTTGCCAAAATATTAGAGCTGTTAACGAAAAGGTTGCTATTTCTACTGATATGATTTGTTCTAAATGCGGTAGTATGATGGTAGAACGTGAAGGCAAGTTCGGTAAATTCCTTGCTTGTTCTAATTATCCTAAATGTAAAAACACTATAAGTTTAACTGAAAATAAAGGCGTATGCCCCACTTGTGGAAAACCCACCAAAAAAATGATGAGTAAATCTGGTAAGGTTTTTTACGGTTGTTCAAGTTATCCAGAGTGCAAGTTCATGAGTTGGGATATGCCCACGGGCGAAAAATGTCCCACTTGTGGTGGCTATTTAGTAGAAGTAGACGGCAAGATAAAATGTTCTAGTAAAAACTGTAAATACGAAAAAAATGCAAAAAGTTAAAGTAATAGGTGCAGGGCTTGCAGGGTCTGAAACAGCGTATTATCTTGCAAACAACGGTGTAAGCGTTATGCTTTACGACGTTAAGCCCAACAAATTCACACCTGCACACTCAAACATAAATTTCGCTGAACTGGTTTGCTCTAACTCGTTAAAGTCTAACGACGTATATGGTAACGCTGCAGGACTACTTAAACAAGAACTTAGAATTTTAGGTTCGCTTATTATGGAATCGGCTTCTTTAAGCAAAGTTCCCGCAGGCAACGCACTTGCCGTTAATAGAGAAGCGTTTGCAGAGTATATTACCGATAAACTTAAAAACCATCCTAATATAGAAATTATTAGCGAGGAAGTTACCGATATAGATTTCGACGAGTATACGGTAATAGCAACGGGACCGTTAACGGTGGGAACGCTTAACGACAAGATTAAAGAGATTACCGATACTAACCTACATTTCTTTGATGCTTCAGCACCGATAGTCATGGCGGATAGTATTGATATGGAAAACGCTTTCGTTGGGGATAGATACGACAAAGGTGACGGAGACCATATAAACTGTCCAATGAGTAAAGAACAGTATTTAGAGTTTATAGAACAGCTGTTAAAAGCCGATAGAGCAAAACTTCACGACTTTGAAAATAAAGAGATTTTCGAAGGGTGTATGCCGATAGAAATTATGGCGTCTAGGGGAACTGATACCTTAAGATTTGGTCCGTTAAAACCCGTAGGTTTAACCGACCCCAAAACGGGTAGATGGGCGTACGCATGTTTGCAACTTAGACGTGAAGACGTGGACGGCAAAATGTATAACTTAGTAGGGTTTCAAACCAACCTTACGTTTCCCGAACAAAAACGAGTGTTTTCAATAATACCCGCACTAAAAAACGCTGAGTTTGTAAGATACGGTGTTATGCATAGAAACACGTTTATAAATTCACCCGAAGTGTTAAACCCCGATTATTCGCTAAAAAAATATCCAAAAACTTTTTTTGCGGGTCAAATCACGGGCGTTGAAGGTTACGTCGAAAGTGCTATGAGTGGACTTTTAGCGGGAATACATATTTTAAGAAAATTAAAGGGGTTAGAATATTTACCACTACCCGAAGTAACAGTTATGGGTGCGTTGACTAAATATATAACAACCAAAAATCAAGATTTTCAGCCGATGAACGCAAACTTTGGTATTTTACCACCCTTAGACCGTGTTATAAGGGACAAGGCAGAACGCAAAAAACAAATGGCTGAAAGAAGTTTAGAAAAGATAACTGCTTATAAAAAGGAGATATAAATATGAACCAATTTATGGGAACGACTATTTGTGCCGTTAAACGTAACGGACAAACGGCAATCGCCGGCGACGGACAAGTTACAATGTCGCAGTCAATCGTGTTTAAGAACAACGCCGTAAAAGTAAGGCGTATTTACGACGGTAAAGTAATTTTCGGTTTTGCAGGTAGCGTAGCCGACGCATTTACTTTATCTGAAAGATTTGAAGAAATGCTTAATAAATATTCAGGAAATCTAATGAGAAGTGCAGTAGAACTTGCTGAGCTTTGGAGGAGTGATAAAGTTAGAAAACTTGAAGCGATGATGATAACTGCCGATAAAGACAGTTTGCTTATCGTATCAGGCACGGGCGAAGTTATTGAACCTGAAGACGGTGTATGCGCTATTGGTAGTGGTGGTAACTACGCCTTGGCTGCGGCACGAGCATTAACAAAAGAAACTGATTATTCAGCAGAAGAAATTGCTAAAAAAGCCTTAAAAATAGCAAGTGAAATTTGCGTGTTCACTAACGACAACATTACTTGCGAAGTTTTATAAGGAGGAATTATGAATTTAAGTCCAAAACAAATAGTAAACGAATTAGATAAATACATTATCGGTCAGCAAGAAGCCAAAGAGGCGGTAGCAATCGCACTTCGTAACCGCTATAGAAGAAGTATGTTAACCGATGCTGAAAGAGAAGAAATTACACCTAAAAATATCATAATGAAAGGACCTACGGGCGTAGGTAAAACTGAAATTGCAAGACGACTTGCAAAACTCGTTGGTGCACCTTTTATTAAGGTAGAAGCAACCAAATACACCGAAGTAGGTTACGTAGGACGTGACGTAGAATCTATGATAAGAGATTTGGTAGAGTGTTCGGTTAGACTTGTAAAAGAAGAAAGATTTAAGAAAGTTACCGAAAAAGCAGGTGCTACGGTAGACGCTAAACTCGTTAAAATTTTAGCAACCGTTCGCCGTGTAGAAAAGGGCGAAACCCCTGATGATATTTTTGAAAAAAATATTTTAGAAGGCTTAAAGAAAGGTTACTACGACAACGAAACGATAGAAATTGAAATCGTAGATAATCCAAAGCCTATGGAACTTGTTCCAGGTGGTGCTGAGATTAGCATTGGCAGTATCTTTGGCGATATGATGCCTAAAAAGAAGAAAAAACGTAAACTCACCGTAAAAGAAGCAAGACGACTTATGCTAGACGAAGAAGCTGACAAGCTTATCGACAAAGATTCGGTTAATGAAGAAGCAATTCGCCGTGCCGAACAAGAAGGTATAATCTTTATCGACGAAATAGACAAAATTGCACATAAAGCGTCTAATTCAGGTGGACAAGACGTTTCTCGTGAAGGCGTTCAAAGAGATATTTTACCTATCGTTGAAGGGTCTACTGTAATGACTAAATACGGTGCAATTAGAACTGATTACATTTTATTTATCGCAGCAGGTGCTTTCCACGTATCTAAGGTGTCAGATTTAATCCCCGAACTTCAAGGAAGATTTCCTATTTTAGTAGAACTAAAGAGTTTGACAAAAAAAGACTTTATAGAAATTTTGACCACGCCTAGGAACGCTATAACCGTTCAATACGCAACGCTTTTAGGTGTAGACGGGGTAGAACTATCTTTCACTGAAGGCGCTATTGAAGAAATCGCTAGTATTGCTGAAGATATGAACGCTACGAGTGAAGATATCGGTGCAAGACGCTTGCACACGGTTGTTGAAAACCTTTTAGAAGACGTTTCGTTTAATGCAGACGGCACGGGCAAGCAAGTGGTTGTAGATAAAGATTTCGTAGTGGCTAAACTCGGCAAAGACAAAAAGAACAAAGATTTGAAGAAGTATATTTTATAAGGACAATAATATGATAAACGTACCCAAAGGAACAAAAGACGTTTTACCGCAAGACAGTTACAAATGGCAGTTTGTAGAAAATACTGCAAGGAAAACGGCAAGACTTTTTAACGCACAAGAAATTCGCACGCCTACTTTTGAACACACTGAAGTATTTTTACGTGGTGTTGGCGAAACTACCGATATCGTTAATAAGGAAATGTATACCTTTAACGACAAAGGTGGTAGAAGCATAACGCTAAAACCCGAAGGAACTGCAGGCGTTGCAAGGGCGTTTATAGAAAACGGTATGAGTTCAATGACTTTACCTTCTAAACTTTTCTATATCACCCAATGTTTCCGTTACGAACGTCCCCAAGCGGGAAGACTTCGTGAATTTCATCAGTTCGGTATAGAGTTTTTAGGTTCTAAGTCTGCTGGCATTGACGCTGAAGTTATAATTTTAGCAAAAACTTTTCTAGACAACTTAGGAATAAAAAATCTCACACTTTATATCAACAATATAGGTTGTAAAGAGTGTAGACAAAAATATGCTAATGCGCTAAGAGATTACTTTGCTAAGTATGAAGATGGTTTGTGCGAACTTTGTAAATCAAGACTAGAAAAGAATCCTATGCGTGTTCTAGACTGCAAAAATTCCGATTGCAAAGAAATCAACAAAAACGCACCCGAAATTTTAGATTATCTATGTGATGACTGTTCAAATCACTTTAAAAAAGTAAAAGAATATCTCGACGTTAACGGTGTAGAATACAAAGTAGACCCTAGAATCGTAAGGGGACTAGATTATTATACTAAAACGGTGTTTGAGTTTGTAAGTGAAAACATCGGTGCACAAGGAACTGTATGTGGTGGCGGTAGATATGACGGACTTATCGGTCAGCTCGGTGGAAACGACGTACCGGGTATCGGTTTTGCTACGGGTATAGAAAGACTTTTAATGGTAATGGAAAACTCGGGTGTAGAAGTTAAAAACGACAACGAAGTTACCGTGTATCTTGCACCTATGGGCGAAATGGAAGCAAAAAAATGTTTTGAACTTTGTAACGTATTAAGGCAAAACGGTTACGTTGCAGATACCGACTATATGGGTAAAAGTATCAAAGCACAGTTCAAGTACGCTGACAAAATTAACGCAAAATACGTTGCCGTTATAGGTTCAAGTGAAATTGAAAACAATAGTGTTAAATTTAAGCGTATGTCGGACGGCGTAGAAACGCTAGTAGATTTTAATAAAATTTTAGAATTCTTAAAAGGCGAAGGCTTATGAGAGAAGTAGGCAAGGTTGTTAAAACTGATAATGGTTATGCAACGGTGTCTATCGATAAAAAGGAAGAGTGTAGCAAATGCGGTTTGTGTGCTTTTCCTAAAAACGCCAACACCATAGAATTTAGAGCAACTAACAAAATTAACGCTAAAGCTAACGACGTAGTTTTAATAGAAAGAAAAACAGACGGGAAATTAAGTGGAATATTTTTAGCATTTTTAGTACCGTTATTGTTAGTAGGAATTTCAATTTTAATTTCATACTTGATGGAATTAAAGGAAATTTGGATACTCGTATTAAGCGCAGGGCTTATTGCGATTTGGTATTTTATTTTAAGCGTTATTGATAAAAAGTTATCAAACAAAGATAAATTTTTGGCAAATATTATAGAAATCATAAAAACAAAGGAAGATTAAAGGAGAAAAAAAATGATTGATTTTGATGCAGTAAAACAAAACGACCCCGAACTTTATGAGGCATTACAATTAGAGCTTAATAGACAAAAGAACAATATTGAACTTATAGCAAGTGAAAACTTTGTATCTGAATCTGTTATGCTTTGTGCGGGTAGCACTTTAACTAATAAATACGCCGAAGGTTATCCCGAAAAAAGATATTACGGTGGATGCCAATTCGTAGATATTGCCGAAAAACTAGCAATTGAACGTGCTAAAAAACTTTTCGGTGCTGAACACGCTAACGTTCAACCTCATAGCGGTGCTAACGCTAACTTTGCGGTGTATTTTGCAGTTCTTAATCCCGGTGATACTATTATGGGTTTAAGTTTAGCGCACGGTGGCCACTTAACTCACGGTGCTAAAATTACCGTATCTGGTAAATATTTTAATTCGGTTAGTTACGGTGTAAGACAAAGCGACTGCACGTTAGATTACGACGAAATGGAAAAGATTGCTTTAGAAGTTAAACCTAAAATTATTGTTTCGGGTGCTTCTACATATCCAAGGAAAATAGATTTTAAGAGAATTAGAGAAATCTGCGACAAAGTAGGTGCGTATATGATGGTAGATATCGCTCACATCGCAGGTTTAGTTGCAACGGGTTTACACGAAAGCCCCGTACCTTACGCTGATTTCGTTACCACCACCACGCATAAGACTTTACGTGGACCTCGTGGCGGTATGATTTTATGCAAAGAACAATATGCTAAACTTATCGATAAAGCAGTGTTCCCTGGAATTCAAGGTGGTCCTTTAATGCATATTATCGCAGCAAAAGCAGCGGCTTTCGGCGAAGCGCTAAAACCTGAATTTAAAGAATATCAAACACAAATCGTTAAAAATGCTAAGGCTATGAGTGAAAAGTTCGTTGAACTAGGCATTAAACTCGTATCAGGTGGTACTGATAACCACTTAATGCTTTTAGATTTAACGGAAACAGGCGTTTCTGGAAAAGAGCTCGAAACCATGCTTGACGAAGTTAACATTACCTTAAATAAAAACTCTATACCTTTCGATACCACCCCAGCATCTGTTACTAGTGGTGTAAGAATAGGTACGCCTAGCGTTACCACACGTGGTTTTAAAGAAGACGATTGCAGACTCGTTGCAGAACTTATCGCTAAAATTATTCGTGAAAAAGAAAACGCTTTTGATTACGTAAAAGAACAAACCAAAAAACTTACTGAAAAATATCCGTTATATGCAGGGGTTATAAAATAATGAAATATAATTCGGTTCTAAATCTTTTAGACACGGAAATTGCAATAAAATTTATAAAAGACAACTTTGAAAAGGAATTAGCAAAGGCACTGAAACTCACTAGAGTTTCAGCGCCCCTTTTCGTGCTTCCTGAAACGGGACTAAACGATAATCTTAACGGTTTTGAACGTGCAGTTCGCTTTGACGTTCTTACCTTAGGAAAGGAAGTGGAAATCGTTCAGTCACTCGCTAAATGGAAAAGGAACGCTTTGTCTAAATACGGTTTTTTACCCGAAACGGGTTTATATACTGATATGAACGCAATTCGTCGTGACGAGACGCTAGATGAAATTCACTCGGTATACGTAGACCAATGGGACTGGGAAAAAATTATTAAGCGTGAAGAAAGAAAGTTGTCTTACTTAAAAAAGACGGTCAATACCATTTATAAAGTTTTACTTAAAGTGAACAAGATGGTTTCTAAAAAATACCCCGAACTAAAAAGCACGTTACCCGAAAAAATCACTTTTATTTCTACTAAAGAGTTAGAAAAAGAATATCC
>JAFVOW010000135.1 GCA_017505625.1 Clostridia bacterium
ATTTTTAATATTTTTATACTTTAGACAAACGATAGACAAACAATGCTTTACACTAATTATTATAATAGGACATACTGCTTTTCTTCAAAAAAATAATTATTATAAATAAAAACCCACGGGCATGATGACGTGAGCCCGTGGCTTTTTATTTCTTTTGTTATGGTGCGAGTAGCAAGATTTGAACTTGTACGGTTTTACCCACTAGAACCTGAATCTAGCGCGTCTGCCAATTCCGCCATACTCGCACGTCGCAAATTTATGCGATGTTTTATTAAATTTCAAAGTCTATTGCTACGCTTTTTTCGGTTACGGCGTGCATGTGTTTTTTAACCACGTCGCAGTGATATGCGTCTACTTGGTAGTCTTCTAACGCTTTCATATCGTCTAAAATAACCGATAAATACACGTCGAAAGACCTTGCCGAGCCTAAAAGGTCGGTGCCAACTTCTATACCTTTAAGCATAGGAACGTTTCCCTGCATACTTAAAAGTACTTGTTTTGCTTTTTCCTTGCTTTCGCCTTCTTTTAGTTTGAAACATACTACGTGTTTAATCATAATTTTCTCCTTTAATATTCAAGTGGTAATACTGCCCTTGCGTTTAGTGTTAAGTCGGCAAAATTGCCTTTTTTATATTGCAAATACCCCTCAGCACCTATCATTGAAGCGTTATCTGTGCAATATTTTTTTTCGGGTATAACGAGTTTTATTTTATCGCCTGCTTGTTTTTTTAAGTTTTCTCTTAAATATCCGTTAGCTCCTACACCGCCTGACACGGCGACAGTTTTAATTCCCGTTTGTTTTACAGCTTTTAGTGCTTTTTCTATTAAGACGTCTATAGCAGAACATTGAAAACTACAAGCGACGTCAGCTTTATTTATTTCTACGCCTTTAGCCGTTTCATTATGTACGTAATTAATTACTGCAGTTTTTAGTCCACTATACGAAAAATCGTACGGGCTTCCATCATAATTTTTAAGCATTTTGGGTAATTTTACGTTATTTTTACCGTCTTTTGCTAGTCTTTCTACGTTAGGTCCGCCCGGATACGGAAGTCCTAAAACTCTTGCAACTTTATCAAAAGCTTCGCCTACGGCGTCGTCTTTAGTTTGTCCTAAAATTTCTATGTTGTAATAATCTTTTACTACTGCTATTGCAGTATGCCCACCACTAGCTAGTATTGATATAAACGGTGGTTTTAGTTCTTTATCGGCTATATACGATGCCGACATGTGTCCCCTTATATGATTTACCGGAACAAGTGGTACTCCTAAAGAATACGCCAACGCTTTTGCAAATGACGTTCCGACAAGTAACGCACCTAAAAGTCCTGCACCTTCGGTAACTGCTATTGCGTCTATATCGTTTAGCGTAACACCCGCCGTCTTTAGTGCGTTTTTTGTTGCCGTAAGTATTACCGTTGTATGCGAACGTGATGCGATTTCCGGTACTACTCCTCCAAATTTGGCGTGCTGAGATGCCGAACTTATTATTTCGTCGGCTAGCACTTCTCTACCATTTTTTACGACTGCGACGGCTGTTTCATCGCACGACGTTTCTATGGCGAGTATTAATGGGTTTTCTTTTATTTCAAACCCTTGTATCTTTTGTTTATAGGTCATCTCGTTTTCTTTAAATAATCGTTGATAAAAGGCTGAATATTACCGTTCATAACCGACTGAACATCAGTAATTTCATAACCCGTTCTATGGTCTTTTACGAGTGTATACGGACAAAATACGTAACTGCGTATTTGGCTACCCCACTCGATTTTTTTAATTTCGCCTTTAATGTCTTGGTCTCTTTATAGTCTTTCGGCTTCACGTCTTTCTAATAATTTACTTATGAGCATTTTCATAGCCATTTCACGATTTTGCGTTTGACTACGTTCGTTTTGGCATGAAACTACTGTACCCGTCGGAATATGCGTTATACGTATTGCCGAGTCAGTTTTGTTTACGTGTTGTCCACCTGCACCACTTGCTCGGTAAGTATCTATTCTTATTTCGTCGGGGTTTACTTTTATATCTTCATCGTCTTCGATTTCTGGCATTACTTCTAGCGAAGCAAACGATGTATGTCTACGCTTATTAGCATCAAAAGGCGATATTCTAACTAGTCTATGAACGCCTTTTTCGGCTTTTAAATACCCGTAAGCACAATCGCCGTCTATCTTAAACGATATAGATTTAATGCCCGCTTCGTCGCCGTCTAGTCTATCGAGTTCAGTTATTGTATAATCGTTCTTTTCGGCGTAGTACATATACATTCTATAAAGCATTTCCGTCCAATCGCACGCCTCTGTACCACCTGCGCCAGCGTGTAAGGTCAAAATTGCGTTCAGTTTATCGTATTTACCCGTAAGTAGTGCAGATAAGCGCATGTCTTCTACGGTTTTTTCTATTTTAGATAAATCGCTTTCAATTTCTTCTACCATACTTTCGTCGTTTTCCGCTTCGATAAGGTCTACTAACTCAAGTGTGTCGTTTAGAAGTTTTTCAGCGTTGTCAAACGACGTTATTTTATTGGCAAGTGATGCGATTTGTTTTGATATTTGTTGTGCTTTTACTAAGTCTAAAAATATTTCAGGTTTTTCGGAAAGTTCGGTTTTTTCTTGTAGTTCACGCCTTAACCCGTCAACGTCAAAGAGAGTGTCCCGTTTCCCTTAGGATACCTTTTAATTCTTTTATTTTTAGTCTATACTCTTCAGCTTTTATCATTTTATTACCTTTTAATCACAAATTTTTATAGGCTCAAATTCTTTGCCGTTAAAATACTGAATTTCCTTAAATCCACATTGCCTTGCAAGACTTATGGATTCTTCAAAATAAAAATTTAAGTTTTTTACTAAATGACAATCTGATGAAATAGTTATTTTACCACCTAAATCGTTTATCATTTTTAAAACCCAAGATTCTGGATAAGGAATTTTTTTTATTCCCCTAGACACTGCCCCTGAGTTAATTTCAAAAACTAAACCTTTTTCTATTAAATACTTTGCACAATCAGTTACTATTAAACGATATTTTTTTGAAGAAGTATCTATAGGATTAAATTGATCGTTTGATTTAAGCAATAAATCAAAATGTCCCACAATATGCATTTTTTCGAGTTTATCGGGTAGCCGTGCAACGTTATCGTAATATGCTTTAGCAAACCTAATAGCGTCGCCGTCAAACCAATCGTTTATTCTAGACTGCAGTTTTTCTGGCGACTTTATGTCAAATGCATAATTTTCCCCATCCATCGCTTTATAGTAATGCACCGACCCTATAACGTAATCGTATTCAGACAAAGAACCACAAGAGAAAAGATCAAATTCAGTACCCAAAAAAACCTCTATTATGCCTTTATATTTTTCTCTTTGCTTTTTTACTTCTTCAATGTATTTTCTTGTATTTTCTTCTGTCATGCAGTACGCTAGTGTATGTGGCGTATAACCGTGTCCAGAAAAACCTATAGATTTAAACCCAAGTCTAATTGCTTGGGTTATAATTTCTTCTACGGTGTTTTTTCCATCACAATATATGGTGTGCGTATGCAAATTTTGTAAAAGTTTATTTCCCATCTTTAGCTTTCTGGTAATTAATTATTTGCCTTGTCCACAACAGTTTTTGTATTTTTTACCGCTTCCACAAGGACATGGGTCGTTTCGGCCGATTGATTGTTTTGCTTTTCTCGGCATAGGCGTACTGCCGTCTTTATTGGTTGCTAAATCTTTCTTTTCTTCTTTTACTAAAGTCGGAACTTTTCTAAGTTCTGCTTTTAATAGTAAGGTTACCGTATCGTCTTGAATAGAAGCCGTCAAGTCTTCAAACATTTCAAAACCTTCTTTCTTGTATTCGTCTACGGGGTTAATGTTACCGTAACCACGTAGTGAAATACCTTTCTTTAGTTGGTCCATAGAATCTATATGGTCTATCCACTTGGTGTCGATATTCTTTAAGAAGACCATCTTTTCTACGTCGTAGAAGTTTACGTCTTGTTCTTTATAACGCTCTATTTTTTGTTCGTAAACGTCGATAGTTTCTTTGGTTAATTTTTCAATAAAATATTCGTAGTCCCAATTTTCCGCCCTTTCTTTTGTAGCAAAGTTTGTGTCTTTAGGTAGAAGTTTTAGCTCAATTGCTTTATTTAAGGCTTCTAAATCCCACGTTTCGGGTTTGTTTTGGTTGTTGATAACGGTGTTTACCGTATATTCTACAAATCCAGGAATAAGGTTTAGAATTTCAGTGTGTACGTTTTCGTTTTTGATAACTTTCATACGTTCAGCATACATTACTTCACGTTGTTTGTTCATAACGTCGTCGTATTCTAGAACGTGTTTTCTTATACCGAAGTTTCTTCCTTCTATTGCACGTTGTGCGTTTTCTATGCTTCTTGATAACATCTTAGATTGCATAGGTTGGTTTTCGTCTATATTAAATAGCTCGTATATTCTAGTCATTCTTTCCCCGCCGAAACGCTTTGCTAAATCGTCTTCTAGCGATATAAAGAACACAGATGAACCTGCGTCGCCTTGACGACCTGCACGTCCTCTTAACTGGTTGTCAATACGTCTTGATTCATGACGCTCTGTGCCTAAAATGTGCAAACCTCCTACTTCTGAAACCTTAATTTTTTCAGCGTCAGTTTGTTCTTTAAGTTTTGCGTAGATTTCTTGGTAATGTTCTCTTACTGCCTTTACGTCTTCGGGAATATCCGCAACGAAAGACGTTGCAAGTTCGATTACGTCTTCGCTTATTCCCTCTTCACGTAGTTTTCTCTTTGCCATAAACTCGGGGTTACCACCGAGCAAAATATCAGTACCACGACCTGCCATGTTGGTTGCAATAGTTACTGCACCAAATCTACCTGCCTGTGCTACAATGTCGGCTTCACGTGCGTGGTTTTTAGCGTTTAGAACGTTGTGCTTAATACCTTTTTTAATTAAAAGTTTACTAATTTCTTCTGATTTTTCTACGGTTACCGTACCAACTAGCACGGGTTGACCTGTCTTATGACGCTCTTCTATTTCGTTAACAATTGCGTTGTTTTTGCCTTTTACCGTTTTATAAATGATATCGGGCATATCTATTCTAGCAACGGGTCTATTAGTGGGAATTTCTAAAACGTCTAGACCATATATTGACCTAAATTCTTCTTCTTCAGATTTAGCAGTACCAGTCATACCCGATAACTTCTTATAAATTCTAAAATAGTTTTGAAATGTTATAGTTGCGTAGGTTTTATTTTCGTTTCTTACCTTTACGCCTTCTTTAGCTTCAATTGCTTGGTGAAGTCCGTCCGAATAACGTCTTCCTATCATAAGACGACCAGTAAATTCGTCAACTATTAAAATTTCGCCGTCGTGAACAACGTAATCGTTATCACGCTTAAATATATAGTTTGCTTTTAAAGCTTGTTGAATATGGTGTGATAAACTTGCGTTTTCTATATCCGAAAAACTGTTAAGGCCAAAGAAACTTTCGGCTTTTTTTGCACCCGTTTCAGTTATTTGAACGCTTTTTTCTTTGATGTCTACGGTAAAGTCTTTATCTAGTACCAAAGTTTTAACAAACTTGTTTGCCGAAATATATCTTTCGCTTGATTCCTGTCCTCTACCAGAAATAATAAGCGGAGTTCTTGCCTCGTCTATTAAAATTGAGTCTACTTCGTCGACAATAGCAAAATTTAAGGGGCGTTGAACCATATCTTCTACACGGCTTTTAAGGTTGTCTCTTAAATAATCGAAGCCCATTTCGTTGTTAGTGCCGTAGGTTATATCACAGGCGTAAGCTTTTCGTTTATCTTCATCTTCCATGCCCGAAATAGCAACGCCTACCGTTAAACCTAAGAATTTATATACCTTACCCATCCACTCAGCGTCACGAGATGCTAAGTAGTCGTTTACCGTTACGATATGAACGCCTTCGCCTTTTAGTGCGTTAAGGTAGGCTGGCAAGGTTGCAACTAAGGTTTTACCTTCACCGGTTTTCATTTCAGCAACACGGCCTTGGTGTAAACATATACCACCTATTACTTGCACTTTATAATGACGCATATTAAGTACACGGAAAGACGCTTCCCTAACAACTGCAAACGCATCGGGAAGTATATCGTCTAACGTTTCGCCGTCTTTGTATCTTTGTTTAAGAATCTCCGTTTGATTACGAAGTTCTTCATCGGTTAAATTTAAGTATTTAGATTCTAACGCTAAAACGCTGTCCGCTATTGCATCAATTCTTCTTAAATTACGTCTATCTTCGCCACCTAAAATATATCTAAAAAGTCCCATATTCTCTCCTTTTCGCCTTTAATATCCCTCTTTACTCGCTACGCTTGCCACCGTTATAACGTCTACACTGGTAGCGCCCGCTTTTAATAATTTTTCACTAACCGTATTGACAGTAGTACCCGTAGTAAGCACGTCGTCTACTAATAAGACTCGTTTATTCTTTACTAATTTTCTATCAACTACCCTAAAAGCACCTTGTAAATTTTTCATTCTTTGTGCTTTATTGAGTTTTGCTTGTCTTTTGGTTTCTTTTATCTTTACTAAACAATCTACAACTTCTACGTTTACCCTTTTAGATAGTTCTTTTGCTAGCATTTCCGATTGGTTATATCCACGTTTTCTTTTAGCCTTTTCCGTCATGGGAACGTAGGTTATAACGTCGGGTGCAAACATATTCTTAAAATACGTTATCGCAAGATACTCGGCAAGAACTTCAGCGTAAAATCGCTTGTTGTAAAATTTTAGTTTTTGTATAAACTGTCTTACGGGTTTTTGATAATCAAACGACGACCTTGCCTTATTAAAATTTTGTACCCCTTGTTTACAGGTGGTACACGCCATCTGACTTTGTATAGTTTTACGACCACACCTATCGCAAATATTACCGTCGTTTAACGGCAAATCTTTTTTACAGTCATCACAAAGATATCCGCCGTCAAAAATTTCACGTCCACAAGATAAACAGCGCCATTTAGTATTAAATAAATATTTGCTTAAAAATTCTTTAAGCTTTTTAATAAAACTCATTTGACGTATTTTTTCAAGTCTTTTGCTTTATCGGTTTGTTCCCAACTAAATTCGGGTTTACCGAAATGACCGTAACTTGCCGTATTTTTATATACGGGATTGTTAAGTTGAAGTTTTTCTATAATCGCCATAGGTCTTAGGTCAAATTCTTTAACAACAATATCGGCAATTTCTTCGTCTTTAAGTTTGCCCGTGCCGAAAGTATTGATTTTAACCGATACGGGTTTTGCTACGCCGATAGCATAAGCAATTTGTATTTGACAAACGTCAGCAAGACCTGATGCAACTACGTTTTTACATACGTATCTTGCCATATAGGTTGCCGAACGGTCTACTTTTGTTGGGTCTTTACCAGAAAACGCTCCGCCACCGTGGGGACACATTCCACCGTAAGTATCTACAATTATCTTTCTTCCCGTAAGTCCTGAGTCTCCGTCCGGACCACCTATTTCAAATCTTCCAGTGGGGTTAATAAAATATTTTGTATTTTCGTCTAAAAGTTCTTTGGGTAAAATAACGTCGATTACTTTGTCCTTTATGTCTTGTCTTAATTGTTCGGTGGTAACCGTTTTATCGTGTTGTGAAGATAAAACTACCGTGTCTATTCTTTTTGGCTTACCGTTTTTGTATTCTACAGTAACTTGTCCTTTACCATCGGGGCGAAGATATTTTAATTCTCCCGATTTTCTAATGTCTTCTAATTTTTTACACATTTTATGCGAAAGCATTATAGGCAATGGCATAAGCTCGGTAGTTTCACGACAAGCGTAACCAAACATTATACCTTGGTCGCCAGCACCTATTCTATCGTAAACGTCTTCTCCTGAAAATCCGTACGAAGAATCTACACCCATAGCAATATCTGGGCTTTGACGGTGAAGCTTTAACTTAATTTTAACCTTGTCAGCAGAAAATCCTACACCCTTTTCAGTGTAGCCGATTTCTTTTATGGCGTTTTTTGCAATTTCCTTTACGTCAATTTTTGCTTTTGACGTCACTTCACCCATAATGAGCAAGAAATCAGTTGAAACTGCACATTCGCACGCAACTCTGGATTTTGGGTCAACACTTAAATAAGCGTCTAAAATTGAGTCGGAAATTATATCGCAAACCTTATCGGGATGTCCACTTGTAACACTTTCACTGGTAAAAAAACTTTTCATTTTAAATTCACCTTTTAATCTTTTGCTTTTAACCGAATTATTTTAGCATAGTTTTAAAGCGTTTGTCAATATACTTTTACTCTTAAAATATTATTTATTTTTACTAACTTTTTTATCTTATAAAAACAACGACATTTTTCGACTAAATTTTTGTTGACTTTTACGTCAATTTTTTTAAAATTTTTTCCAAAATTATTTGACATAAAAGCATTAAATATAATATAATATATTCGTTGACTTTTACGTCAATACAAGGTGGAAAATG
>JAFVOW010000136.1 GCA_017505625.1 Clostridia bacterium
CAAGGTTCCATTTTAGACGGCATTAAAAACAAGTCTGCACCCGAATAGATTTTTCTTGATAAATCTTGATTATATGCAATAATGGTAGCACATTTTCCCGAGTAACGTTTTGCAATTTCACTGAAGAAATTTTCGTAGCCCGTTTCACCTTTACCTAAAATAATAAGCTGAACGTCCGACTGCAATAAACTTTCAACAGTAGCTTTTAATAAATCTAAGCCTTTATGAGAAACTAGTCTAGAAATCACTGCAATTATTGGGGTGTTTTCTTTTTCGGGTAAACCTAACAATTTTTGCAACTCTCTTTTACACGTCTTTTTGCCTGATAAATCATCTTTATTATAGTTTTCGAAGATATATTTATCAGTTTCAGGATTATAATAATCAACGTCTATACCGTTAAGTATACCGTAAATCTTATGAGAATTTTTAGAAATAATACCGTCAAGACCGTGAGCAAAGAACGGATGCTTTATTTCTTCAGAATACGTAGGACTAACGGTGTTTACAACGTCGCTCATTTCAATTGCACCTTTCATTAAATTAACACAACCGTTAAACTCAACGTAAGGTTTTACACTTTCAGAAAAACCAAATAAATCACCAAACGTGTCCATACCAAACACACCTTGATATTCTATGTTATGAATAGTAAACACCGACTTAATTTTTCTAAAGTTTTCGTCGCCATAATACATACCTTTAAGGTATATGATGGCGCTAGCGGTTTGCCAATCGTTACAATGTAAAACATCAGGATAAATATTAAGTCTAGCAATAGTATCTAAGCATGCTCTAGAAAAGAAAGCAAATCTTTCTCCATCATCAAAGAAACCGTAAATATTTCCTTCACGCTTAAAGTAATATTCGTTATCTAAGAAATAGAAATTTACACCTTGATATTTATAGGTAAAAACTCCACAATACTGGGAACGCCAGCCAACCCAAACGTTGAAATTAGTTAAAAACTTAAACTTTGACCTAAATTCGGGGTTAATACTAGAATATAATGGAAGAATAACACTTACGTCATAGTTTCTTTTTTTAGCAATTGCTTTTGGCAAAGAACCCATAACGTCAGCAAGTCCACCCGTTGCAATAAAAGGTGCTGCTTCCGAACCAATATAAATAATCTTTTTCTTTTCTTTAACAGTAATAGTAGGTAATTTTTTTGTTTGTCTTTTAATAGTTGCCATTATTTCTCCTTAAATCATTATGCCCTTACCAACATAGAACGGATGGTTTTCACTGCCAGATAGTACACGTTTATCTTTAATAGTAACGTTTTTATCGGTAATTATACAGTTAAGTGTACAATTTTCTCCTAAAACGGTATTTTGCATTACTATACTATTTTTAACAACGGTACCTCTTGCAACCTTAACGTTTCTAAAAATAATACTATTTTCAACTTCGCCCTCGATAACACATCCGTCTGCAATTAACGAATTTTTAACGATTGCACTGTTGCCGTACTTAGTGGGCGCTGAATCTCGTATTTTAGTAAAAATATTTCTATCGCCAAACAAGTCGTTTCTATTCTTCTTATCAAGAATAGCCATATTAGAATTATAATATGCTTGTAGAGACGTTATACCAGCATAAAACCCTTTATGTTCGTAACCTAAAATTTTCATACCTTTAAGGTTTGGAGCAATTACATCGGACATAAAATGACGTTTTTTATGCGAAATACTATCCATAACGATATTGGTAAGTAAACTCTTTTTCATTACGTAAACGTTAATGAACACGTTTTCGCTATCCTTAGTAAGTTCATCTTTATAAGTAATGTTGGTTACTCTATCTTCTGAAATATCTAATATAGCAGTGCTATCAGCAATTTCCGTTTCAGCGTTCATCTTTTTGTAGACTAAGGTTATGTCGGCACGATTTCTGCTATGAAATTCTAAAATTTCGTTGTAATCGATACAGTTTACAGAGTCGCAGTCGGTCATAACAACGTATTCTTCGTCTGCACGGAATAAAAAGCTTGTAATACCCTTTAGCGCTTCTAGTCTTGTAGAGTACAAGGTATTGTTTCCCATATCACCAAACGGAGGAAGTATAATAACACCGCCGTCTTTTCTTGCAAGGTCCCAATCTTTACCACTACCAACGTGGTCCATTAAAGACTGGTAATTGCTTTTGGTAATAACACCAACCGTGTCTATCCCAGAGTTAACCATATTAGATAAAGGAAAATCTATAAGACGGTATCTGCCACCAAACGGAATAGAACCAAGCGTTCTAACTCTAACAAGTTCGGGAACGTTATCGTCGTGAATATTAGAAAATATAATACCTACGGCTTTCATATTAATTTTCCTCCTTAACTAAATCAGTATCAATAATCTTACCACCTTCGACTATAACGCCGTCGGAAACAGTAATATTTCTACCAAGAACAGCTATACCTTTATTGGTTTCTTTTTCCTCACCGATTTTAACATTTTTACCAATTTGAACGTTTTCATCTATGATTGAATAATCAATTAATGAATCTTCTTTAATGTTGGTATCTGACATTATAATACTGTTTTTAACAACAGCACCCTTTTCTACTGTTACGTTACTACCTAAAATAGAGTTTTCTACCGTACCGTAAATTTCACAGCCTGACATAATTATACTGTTTACAGTTTTACCACCGTCTGCGATAAAATGCGGAGG
>JAFVOW010000002.1 GCA_017505625.1 Clostridia bacterium
TATGGCGCGCGGAGTGCACCCTTTTAGGCAAAACAAAGATAACGTTTTCGGGTGGGTGGTATCCCTTTCGCAACAAGTTCAGCGTGACGTTGCGCAAGCAAAAGTTTTATCTTATATAAACCCGTCGTGGATAGAAGACGTTACGATGATTTCGGGTAAAAAGGACAGTCCCGAATACGGTGTAATAGACCAAATTCGCATAAAGAACGTGTTTGGAGGCACTTCGGTTATAGGGTTTAAGTCGTGCGACCAAGGTAGAGAAAAATTTCAAGGAAGTTCTCTAGATTTCGTTTGGTTTGACGAAGAACCACCTAAAGATATTTACGACGAGTGCCGTATGCGAGTTCTTGATAAAAAAGGCGATATTTTCGGTACTATGACACCTTTAAAAGGACTAACCTTTATCTATGACGAGATATATCTTAATAAAAATAATTCCAAAGATGTTTGGTACGAGTTCATGGAGTGGGGCGACAACCCGTATTTAGACAAAAAAGAAGTTAAAGCTTTAACTGAAACTCTCTCAGATGATGCACTAGAAAGTCGTAGGTACGGTAGATTTAAGAGTGCAAGCGGTCTTGTTTATACTGAGTTTGATGAAAACGTTCACGTTGTCGAGCCTTTTCATATTCCAAAAGATTGGTACGACACGATATCGATAGACCCAGGTCTTAATAATCCGTTATCGGCACATTGGTACGCAGTAGACTATGACGGCAACGTTTACGTGTTAGCCGAGCATTTTGAAGCAGGTAAAGACGTTTTTTATCACTCGCAAAAAATTAAGGAAATTTCCGACCGATTAGGATGGAAAAAAGATAACTACGGAAGAATAAACGCACTTATCGATTCGGCTGCAAATCAAAAAACTTTGGCGTCTAGCAAAAGTGTAACCGAACTGTTTTGCGAACAGGGAATTTTGGTTAACCCTAACGTCAACAAAGATATGTTTACTGGTATTCAAAGGGTTAAAGAATATTTAAAAATCAACGATGGTAAACCTAAAATTTATATCTTTAAAAACTGTGTAAACTTGATTAGAGAAATTAAAAGTTATCGTTGGGGAGAAGGAGACGTTCCCAAAAAGACCGATGACCACGCCCTAGACGAGCTTAGATATTATCTTATGACGAAACCTAAAAATTCACCCCCAGTGAACGAAAAAACTCAAATACAAAAGGACAAGGAGAGACTGTATAGGAAAATTTTAAATGAAAGAAAAACAAACAAAATTAACAGATACAGTTAACGAAAGTCTTAAAACGGCACTTCTAAAAAAGGCGCTGGGCTATAGTGTTACTGAAACGGTAGAAGAATACGTCGGAAGCGATGAGGGCGAAATTAAGTTGTTAAAGAAGAAGGTTACCAAAAAGAAAGTACCACCTGACGTTACGGCCTTAAAGATGCTAATTGACGAGAACAAAGTTTCAGTAAGCGAGTATACCGACGAACAGTTAGAAATTGAAAGACAACGACTTTTAAGAGAGTTAACTAACAAAAGTAAATAAATTTAAGGAGATAAAATTTGCAAGAGAATAAATCTTTATTAAAAACAATTGAAGAAAAAAAGCGTGATAGGTTTATCGAAGACCTTATCGCCGAAGTGGAAAACGATTTTGAGCTTAGGCGTAATCAAAGGATAAACCTAGAACGTAAGTGGCAACTGAATATGAATTTCTTAGCCGGAAATCAGTACTGTAAAATTAACGGACGTGGGGAAATTGACGAAGAAGACACGGGATATTTTTGGCAAAATCAACAAACGTTTAATCACATAGCACCGCTAATTGAAACTAGGCTTGCTAAGTTTTCAAAACTACGTCCTACTTTAAAAGTAAGACCAAAAACTGACAACGACAAAGACGTTGAAGGTGCAACTGTAGCCGAGAAACTTATCGAGCAAGCGTTTTCCGATTGTAAAATTGAACAAATAGTTAAAAAGGTTACCGTGTGGAGTGAAACTTGTGGTTCAGGTTTTTATAAAATTCTTTGGAACAACGACGGTGGCGAAAATCTAGGCACTGTAGACGGTAAAGACGTTTACGAAGGTGGAATAAAAGTTTTACCCGTATCGCCATTTGAAATATTTCCAGATAGTCTATATAACCAAGAAATTAGCGACTGCGACAGTATTATTCATGCAAGGGCAGTACCCGTAAAAGAAATAAAGGAAAAATACGGAGTAGACGTTCTCGGTGGAGAAATTGGAGTGTTTAATTTGGTTGCTAACGGTGGCTCTGTGTTAAATCAAAACCAAAACCAAGCAACAATTCAAAATTCAGCTATTGTTATAGAAAAATATCAAAGACCGTCTAAGGAGTTTCCTAACGGTAGACTTATAACAGTAACAAGTGGAAAACTCTTATATTATGGCGAACTACCCTACCTTAATGGTAAAGATAAAACTAGAACTTTTCCTTTTATTAAACAAGACAGCGTAACGTCGGCAGGGAATTTTTTCGGCACGAGTATAGTTGAAAGACTTATTCCTATTCAGCGTTCTTATAACGCTGTTAAAAACCGCAAACATGAATTCTTAAATAGGCTGTCGATGGGTATTTTAACCGTAGAAGACGGTTCTATCGACGTTGATGATTTGCAAACCGACGGTTTATCGCCGGGTAAGGTGTTGGTTTACCGTCAGGGGTCTAAAGCACCGGAAATTATGAATGAGACGACTGTGCCTTTAGATTTTGCCGAAGAAGAAAGCAAATTAATTAACGAGTTTGTAACTATTAGTGGTGTAAGCGACGTTTCTTCTAGTTCGACTAATGCATCGTTATCTAGTGGTTCGGCACTACAACTTTTAATAGAACAAGACAACGAAAGACTTTTGATGAGTGCTGAAAACGTCAGAAACTGCTACGTAGAAATTGCTAAGCAAATAGTTCGCCTTTATGCTCAGTTTACTTCGGGGCTAAGGACCGTTAAATACTACGACGCATTTAATAAAACTCGAATAGGTTACGCAAATAGTGAGAGCGTGCGTTCAGACAGCGTGTACATAAAAGACGATAGTGATTTTTTATATACTGAAGCGCAAAAAAAAGAGCTTATATACAAGTTATTAGAATCGGGAATTTTGTTAGATGAAAACGGCGAGATAAAACCGTTAATTAAATCTAAAGTGTTAAATCTTATGGGGTATGCTGAATTAGATTACACTAACGGAATTTGCAGGCTTCAGCAAGAAAAGGCGCAAATGGAAAATGAAAAATTACGTGTAAGCGAGTTATCGGTAGAAGAAATCGACGACGACAATATTCATTTAGGCGAACATACCAAGTACGTTTTAAGCGAATACGCTGAACTAGATGAAAAAACTAAAGAAAGATACTTTGAACATATAAAACAACACAAACAAAAAATTAATAATCAAGAAACAAAGGAGAACTAATATATGATAAAAAACCAAACTTATGAACAAACCGAAGAAATCAGCCAAGCCGTAGACACGGGAAAAGACATTCAGGGCGGAGAAACGAAAGAGGTCTCATTAGGAAAGTTTAAGGATGTAAACGCCTTGCTCAGCGCATATAATTCCTTGCAATCTGAATTTACCAAACGCTGTCAGAGAGTAAAGGAACTAGAAAGCGTTCTTGCCGTTGATAAAGAAAAAACTCCAACTAGCAAGGGGGACGAGCAGGTGGACTCTAAAGAAGAAACCAAAGGTATAACCGAAGAAGATAGAGAAAATATCTTAAAAGACTACCTAAAAGGGCTTCTAGGAGCAAAAAGTACGGCAGTAGTTATGGATGGTGTAGGTGGGGGAATTAACACCCCGATAAACAAACCAAAATCTATTGCCGAAGCGGGTAAACTCGCACAAGAAATTTTTAATAATTAGGAGAAAATATGGCAGTAAATTTATCTAGTGCAGATAAAGCACTAAAAACTTTATATCTAGACGTAGTAAGCGAACAATTAAACAACAACGTAAACCCCCTTCTAGCAAGATTCAAGCAATCTACTAACGACGTTTGGGGTAAAGAAGTAATTAAACTTTGTACTCACGGTATTAACGGTGGTATTGGTGCAGGTACTGAAGACGGTAATTTGCCAACAGCAACCGGAAACAACTACGAAAGATTCGTAACTACATTGAAAAACCTTTACGGTACTATAGAAATTTCAGATAAAGCAATAAGGGCTTCGGAGAATAATTCGGGTGCGTTTGTAAACCTATTAAACGCTGAAATGGAAGGACTTATTAAAGCAAGTAGTTTCAACTTTGGCAGAATGCTTTTCGGCAACGGAAGCGGTGTGCTTGCTAATATTGTTTCAGTTGACGGAAACACGGTTACCGTAGATAGCGTTAAAAACTTAATCGAGGGTATGGTTATAGATATTCGTGAAGTTGGTGGCGAAGAATTTTCAACCGGCAGAAGAATTACTTCTATCGACAGAGATTCAAAAATCGTAACCTTTGCAGGTGGAACTATTTCAGCAAACACCAACTCTGTTTTAAGCGTTCAAGGTTCGTTTATGAACGAAATTACCGGTCTTGGTAAAATCTTAGACGAGAACGACAGTTTTTTATACGGTCTTGATAAAATTCAAAACGGTTGGCTTAAGCCTTACGTTAATAACGTTAACGGTGAAATTACCGAATCTAAAATTCAAAAAGCTTTAGACACTATTGAAGAAAGAAGTGGAAGCTCAGTAAACTTCATCGTATGTTCTTGGGGTGTAAGACGTGCTTTAATTAACCTTTTCGCTAAAAACAAACGCATTGTAGACGTTATGAACTTAGAAGGTGGTTTTAAGGCGTTAAGTTATAACGGTATTCCGATTGTTGCGGATAGATTCTGTCCCGAAGGTACTATGTATCTACTCAATACCGATGACTTTACTCTTCATCAACTTTGCGATTGGCAATGGCTTACGGGCGACGACGGTAGTATCTTAAAACAAGTTCCCGGAAAACCCGTTTACACGGCTACTTTGGTAAAATACGCCGACCTTATTTGCGACCGTCCTTACGGTCAAGGTAAACTTACCGGTATTACCGAAGAATAATCTTTTGTTTCGTCGGACTTTTTCTTTAAGTTAAAGTCCGACGATTTTTATAAAAGGAGAATTTATGAAACTTAAAGACATTATAAAATTATCGGCAGGTTTAATGGGACTTGAAGACGTCGTGTCGGTTTTAGACGGTAAATCCGATGAAACTGAGTATACTACTAGCGTAATAGACAGACTTACCGTGCTTGCTAATATGGTTATGAACGAGTTAAGTAGCACCTATATTCCTTTAGAAAGAACTGACGAGGTTAAGGTGGTTAATAAGAAGATTTCTATGACGGCTCTTCAAAAAAGACCAATCAAAATAATAAACGTAACTGACGTTTCGTCAAAAGACTTAGATTTTACTTACGACCACGCAACCATTTACGTAGATTCGTCTAATGCAAAGGTTACTTATAATTACGTTGCTGAAAACTATAAGCTTACTGACGACGTGGGTTTTACCGAGCAAAATATTTCTAAAGTCGTGCTTGCTTATGGAACTTGTGCCGAATATTGTTTAACACAGCGCAGATTTGAAGAAGCAATTATGTGGCACGAGCGTTTTATCGACGGTGTAAAGCAAAGAATTGAACCCGAAGAAGCTCCGGTTTATATTGCCCCTAAAAACGTTAATATGCCGGCAAGGAGATGGGAATAATGCTTAACTCACTTAAACCCGTAGACTTAAAAATTCAAGAACATCTCTTTGATTTTAATAAAAACAAGCAAGTTGCTTTTAACGCAAATGCCTATTCCGAAAAATTAGAAAGTTCGGTTGGTTTTGTTAAAAGCGATATGCCTTTTAGTGTGGACAATGAAGTTCTTCAAATGAAATACTTTGATGGTAAGCTATATCTAGTGTTAAGCGACGGGTATTTGTATGCGTACGAAGGGTATGTAAAAAAAATTTGCGATGTAAAAATTTCTTCTACGCTGAATTTTGGGTACGTTGATTTTAGAGGTAATAAAAGTTTAATCGTTGCTTCGGCTTCTAACTCGGTTTTGTTATACGACAATGAATTATATATTTTACCCTTTTCAACAGCTGATTTTCAATATGCTTTCGGCAGAATCTTCTATTATAAAGACAACACAATATTTTTTACGAAACAGTATGATTTCTTTAGTGAACCCGAGGGTGCTATTAAAATTGACGACTTAAACAGTTTTAGAAAATTGTATCTTATACACGACGAACTTTTTTTAATTTGTCAACATGAAATCTATAAAATACCTAGATTTGCTGATGCCAAAGAAATAAAACTAACTGTCGTACCGGTAAACGTCGAAAATATAAACTTAAACACCATTTGGGGTGTGGATGATTGTATATATTTTCTAAAGGGACGTGATTTATGTAAGTTCGATGGAAAAAACATAACGAGTTTTACTACGTGCATCTCATCACATGATTACATTATAGATACCGTTAACACAGGCGTCCACAACGGCTACGTAAACATCCGTGTAATTAATAACGAAAGAGGCAATATGCTTTATCAATATAACGTTAAGACGGGAGAGGAAACTCTTATAGATTATCCTGGGAAACTGTTTTCGTGTTATTCTGCATGTATCGATAGTGATGGGACTATTATGTTTTTGGTAGAAGGTGGTAAAAGAGACGTTGTTTATCGTTCGGTTGATACCGACTTTTCTATCAAAAAGAATAAAAGGACGTATTCGATATCAGGTTACGCATCGAAGCCTACTACGGTAACGCTTATCGGCGATTTCGGTGAAAAAGTTTTTTCCTTTAAGAAAGGATACAATGAAATATTTTGCAATTACGAGTCAATGAATTTTAAGGTAAAGATATCTTGTTTTGATGAAAACGTATTAATTCAAGGCTTAAAAATTAAATACACTACTATAGACTAAAGGGGGAATATATGACCTTTACAAAACCAACTACAAAAGAAGAAATGCTATCAGTTCTAAAAGAAATTTTCTATTACTATAGAGTAAAGAAAATTGATTTTGAAAAAGAAACTCTAGAGCCTTTAGTGTTGACTAGGCTTGACTTTAGTCCACTTTCCGATGAAAAATTACTAGAAAAAGCCGGCGACCTAGTTGCTTGTGAACAGCAATCTGAAATCATCAAGTTAAAACAAAGTTTAGGACAGGAGATAGACGATTGCAAAGAAAAAATGAACCAACTTACAAAAGCATATAACTTAGCAGTAGAACAAATTACCAAAAAGTATACGAAAAGTGTCTACGACGTTAAACAAGAAGCAATAAGACGAGGCGTTGGGCTTACTTCGGTCGTAAGCGCCCAACTTGCCGAGTTAGAAAGCGATAAGAATCAAGCGTTAAGCGAAGCCGAGCAAAGTTATGAGTCAGACTATGGATTTTATGAAAGTAAGGTAACAAAGCTTACTGAAAGATACGAAAACTTAAACGAAGAATACGCTGAAATCTTTGATAGTCAAAAACGTCAAAAGTATTTAGAACTCAAAGACGAGCAAGATAAACTTGAAAGAGAAGTGTTTAAGTATAACAATTCGCTAGACGAAAAAGAACAGCGCAGTGTTAATTCTATTGCGCAATCTAACGCAACCTTGCAACTAAAATATATAGAAATAAATTCGGGTAGTTTAAGCAAAGACCAACTAATAGAAATGGGGTACTACACAGACATTATTGATTGCGTTTGTGCTTATTACGATACGATGGACGCACTTACTGCTTGGAGAACAATAACAAACGACGGGAAAGTGGCCGTTTACTTAGAAGAATACTATACTCAAATCTGTTTTATGTATCAATCTAGGGCTGAAGCTGTATAAAACATAACGAAAAACGATGGAATTAA
>JAFVOW010000137.1 GCA_017505625.1 Clostridia bacterium
CCTATCACCTTTTTTACAGTCACCACGTTCTAGTTGTACGGGCATTAGTTTAAGAGATTTTAGTTCGCAGTTTTCAGTTTCCCAGTAAGGGATTACCGTTTGCATCATTTTGGGGTCTTCCATTAGACCTACGGTAAAGTTCTTAGAACGCTTTTTAAGTAGTTCGTGTATAGTTTTGTCGGGAGTTAATCCTTGTCCTATATAAAATTCGTTGGGAGCAAATTCTATACTGTATAACTGTAATATAAAATCGCCTAGTGAATAGAATATAGGTTTATTCTTATACACTTCGATAGGACGAAGAAGATGCGGTCCGTGTCCAACGATAGCGTCTGCGCCCATATCTATTAACTCGTGAGCAAGTTTACGCAAAAATTCGGGTACTTCTTCTTTTGAGTTTCCGTCAATTTCGTGCGAGTGCACCGATACGAATACGTAGTCCGACTGTAATTTTGCTTCATAAATGGCTTTTTGTACACGCGCAATATCCGTTTGGTTTAATTCGATAGTTCTTTTAGTTTGTTCGCCAACACTAAACCTTAAATCACCGAGTTCGGCTTGGTCTTCTGGTACGGGTGGATAATATCCTTCTTTTCTGTAGATATTCATTTCCACGTTAATACCTAGCTCGTCGGCAAGAGTTTTAATAAACTCTAATTGTTCTCTGTTTACCGTGTACTTAAACTCTTTTCTAATACCGTTTATGCCAGGCCTACCCGGAACTCTATCCGTTTGTTCACCGGCAATTAGGCTCGGCTTAAACGAAGTGTTTACAGCGATTAAGGCAACTCTACCGTTAGGGGTTTCTAAATATCTCGGCGCTGACGCTTCAGCTAAATTTCTGCCTACGCCGGCGTGTACTAAACCACTTTTTTGAACGTGGTCTAACGTTAAAAGCATTCCTTCATACGAAAAATCTAACACGTGGTTGTTGTTAAAACTCGTCATATTAAAGCCCATTTTCTTTAAGTCTATTAAAACTTCTGGGTTAGTTCTAATATACGTGCCACCACTAAATTGCGAAGCGTAGCACTCTCCTTCACGGTTTAAGGTTGTTTCTAGGTTAAAAAACCTAGCGTCACCTTGCATAATAAAGGGTGTTAGTTCATCGTAACCTTTATAACCGTCTTGTATTCTTCTTTGAATAATTGCGTCGCCCACAGCCGTAAATTTCATATTATTTCCCCTTTTATTTGGTAAGCTTTTGTAAAAATTCTATCGCAGCGTGAACGCCTACTATTATAGAGTCTTTGTTAACCCACTCTTCTCTAGTATGCGCGCCACCACCTACGTAAACCCCGATGTCTGCTGATGGTATTCCCAAAGATAACGGAATATTAGCGTCGGTTGATGCTGTCTTAATTTTTATTTCTTCGTTAGTGATTTCTTTTATGGTTTGGCGATACGCATCGACGATTTTTTGTTCGCCCACTTTATCCACGTCGCCTTTACATGGACGGTTTCCTACACGTGTTACCGTAATATCTAAACCGCCGTCATTAGCTTTTTTGAATATTTCATTAAACTTGTTTTCCATAAACGCTAGGCACTCTTTATCGTCCGAACGATACTCGCAAAGCATTTCAGCGTCTTGGGCAATAGTGTTTACGCTAGTACCACCTTGAATTGTTCCTACGTTATAGGTTGTAGTTGCGCCGTCTTTTTTAGGCACTTCAATATCGTAAATTTCAGTAACGATTTTGGAAAGTTCAGTTATAGCGTTCTTGTTACCGAATTTGCTAAACGAGTGTCCTCCTTCGGTTTTTACTTGAACGTTATATCTATGCGAACCAACTGCTCCCGTTATAATACCACCTATTGTAGCGTCTAGTGTTATAAAAAATTTAACTCTATCCTTAAAATCGTTCATCAAAGTTCTAGCGCCTTTCAAGTCGCCAAGACCTTCTTCACAAGAGTTGCAAACGAATAAAACACCATCCTTGGGCACGATATTGTTTTCTAAATAATATTTAGCCGTCATTAACACCATAGCAACGCAAACTGTGTCGTCACCCACACCAGGGCAGTAAATGTTTTCTTCGTCTTCTCTATATTCCGGATAACTTTCGATATCGGGAAACACCGTATCGGTATGTGCTGCGAACACGGTGATATTGTTACTGTTCTCACAGTTTAATGGGAAAATTACGTTTTTAGCGCTGTCAATATAAACATTTTTAGCGCCAAAAGATTCAAAATATTTTTTGCAATACTCTGCACGTTTATCTTCCAAAAATGACGGCGCAGGTATTTTGCATAAATCTCTTACTATATCTAAGGTTTCTTGTTTGTTGTTAGCTAAAAATTTATTTATCATTGTTTTCCTCCAAAGACCAGCTAACTTCTTTTTCTGTTTTTGCAAACTGTTTACTTTGTTTAACGGCTATTAAAATAAAGAAAACGCCAAGTGCAATCATAATAGCCCAAAGAATAGTTACAACTTTCCATCCGTATGCGTCTGCAAGCGAACCTAATAGACAGTACTGAATAACGAAACCGAAACTTGCAGCACAGTTTAAAACCCCCGCCGCCGTACCACTAAGCCCATACTTAACGTATTTTAAGTTTATAAACTGCGTGAGCATTTGCGTGCCCGAAAGCGTCATACTTATCGCACAAAGTGATACTACTGCTAGCCATACGGGTATAGTTCCTATAAAAATTAAGATTACGGTAAATGGTAGCGAAGATAAAAGCAATATTAAAAACATTACCATTTCGTTTTTAACGATTCTTGGGAAAAGTATAGATTTTACCAAAATCATACCTAGGGGTGCTGCTATGATAATTAAAACGTTAAGGAGATTACCTATCGTAGGCGACACGTTTAAATATGAATCAAAAAGCATAGTAGACGAAAAAGTTTTGCTTCCATTTTCTGCTAGCGTTCTGAAAAATACTGCGGGTAAAACGGCAAGGAAACCGCTTGCAAGGAAAATTCCGAACGCACCTGTTTTAGGTATACGTGAAGTGGTAGTTTTTATCTTAACGTTTTCGAGTTTTGGTTCGGGTTTAGAAAAAGACGGGTTAAGCACCGAACAAAATACCAATAAAACTATTGCTAAAACTAACAACACAATAGAAGAAATTAAAAAGTTAAGTTGCCATTTGGTAATAAACGCTGCAACGCCGTAACTAAGTAAAAGCCCACACGAACTGCAAAAAGACAACGCAAACACCATTTTCGGTCTGTCTACTACTGCAAGTTGTGAAGATACTATTTTATATACTGCGGGCCAAAGCGAAAACTGTATTGCCGCATTAAAGCTCCACGCAACGAGCATTACCCAAAAGTTTTGGTTAAGATAAATTACAAAATTAGATATAGCACCACCTATTAAACTTATTAATATAAGTTTTTCGGGACTATATTTATCGGCGAACTTACCGCCTACCACTTGAAGTGGCGTATAAACAATATAAAAAGCCGAAATTATCCAACTTGCTTGAGTAAGGGTTAGCGCTCCTTCTGCCTTAATAATTGCAAGTGCCCCCGAAAAACAGTTCTTCGTCATATATACAAGTGCATAAAGTAGCCATATAAAAACGAAAAAGCTTCGGCTTCTTCCTTTATTTTCTAAATGAAGATTAATTTCTGATAGTGGATTCATATTTTTCCTCTAACTTGTTAGTCGATGCATTTAATTATATATATTTAATCATCAAATATCAAATAAATATCGACACATACTAACTAAACTGTTAAAAAACAGACAGTCCGCATAAAATACGTAATGCCTGTTTTTTCGTATTAGTCATTAAATAATTTATTAATTTCGTATAAAGTTTTACGAACGAGCATCTCGCCACCTACGTGACCCGAGTTAGTTCCACCGATAAACGCCGAATAGTGTCCGCCTTTTTCGGCTTTTTCCGTGGGAAGATAACCATAAGAACCACAGCAAAGTTGCGTAAGGAAAGTTTGTTTTGCTAAGCTTCTAGCACGAATTTGGTTGCCGTAGTTTAAGAAAAGTTCGTATGGATTTGTAGCAAACGCAACGTCGCCTAGTCTCATAACGTGCATTTCTATAGGGTAAACGTCTACAGATTGTTGAAGCTTAAATCTAGCAACGGTACTACTGTAAATTTGTAGTTTTGCGTTGTCTTCGTAGTTAATGTCGCCCGAGTGTTTTTCAAAGTAGCTAGTAATTTCTTTCATAGCATTATTGTATTCAGAAATTGTTGCACGTCTTAAAGGCATATCAAAAGTTATAGTTTTATGAACGAAAATCGCATCGTCGTGATATTCTTTTACGTCTTCAAGAGCCCAATTAATTTCGTTTACAATACGTTTTGCTACCTTGTTGCAACCTTCTACTTCGTACATGCAAGGGTCTGCACGTCTTTCGATTGTTTCGTCGCTAGGAATATTTGGGTCTTTTTTACAAACGGGTGAGCCTACCCATCTAACTAAATCTCTAGGACACATATCGCCCGCTGGAGATATAAGACCTAAAAAGCCAACTTCACAGCCATATTGTTTTTGGATAAGCTGTCTAACCTTTCCCATATAGTCGGAAGAAATAAATTCTTGATGTTCTAGTACTTGTGCTGGACAAGCAACGTTAGCAACTACGCCCGTTAACTTTTTATCTTTGTCGTAAGTAAACATCAATTCTATACCCGAATCGTTACAGTTTTCAAGTTCAGTGAAGTTTGCTTGGCTTACGTTACCCCACATTTTTGCAGAGCCGTCGTCATAACAAACACGTCTACACATGCCGATTGCGGCACGTCCAAACCCGAAAGAATAGAAACCTTCTTTTCTGTTCTCCCATGCATTTAAGACTGCCTTTTTAATACTTTTTACTAAAAACTCTTTTGCTTCTTGACCTTTTAGAACATCGGGGTCGTCTTCGTTTGCAGTTGTAACGTACTTAGCGTCTTTAGACATAAAATCTTTTAATACGTCTACTGTTTTACCAAATTTAGCCGCACTATCACTTCTAGCTTCATATCCCATAGAGGTATGGGTATGAATAGCACTTATCATAATTTTATTTTTATCAAAGCCACAGTCAGTAGGTAAACTTTCTCTTACTGCGTCTAGTAAGTTTTTACTAGTAGAAACTAAGTCGCAGGCAACCATTATTGCGTGGTCTTCGCCGTTATCTACGGCTAGCGCCGTTACGGCGATAGGCGTTTCAACTTCGTCTGATACCCTTTCATAAAATTGACCAACGAGGGTAACTTTTTTGTTTTCAGGTACTATGTTAACCTCACTCCAACCAAATTTAATTTTATTCATATTTTTACTCCGCAAAAATTATTTAGTAATATAATCTACTTCTATTCCTAAAATAGAACAAAGGTTTTCAATTTTTTGAGTATTATCACCATAGGTAATAATGTAATGTTGACAAGCAACTTTATTAGCAAACTTTTCTACGTCGCCGATAAAGATTTCAAGCGCCGAAAGTTGAGGTGCGGGTTGGTCCCAACCGCATTCTTCCCACTTAGGAGGATTTTTGCCTTCGCCAAGAATTACTTGCATAACGTATTTACCGTCTTTATAAACAAGTCTACTCATAGTAAGTAAACCGGTTTTTACTTTTGAAACGTTTAGTATTCCTTGACTAAGTAACCCAAACGCTGCGGGTAAAACGGTGTAAGTATCGCCGTCTACCATATCGCTTGCAACAAAATCGGGAACACCGGCTAAAACGCTTTCTTCAAAGAATTCGTAAAACTCTAAGTATCCTGCAAGTTGTCCGGTTAACCTATTCATTATAAGTTGAGTAACTGCACCTAGTGAATCGTTTTCAGGCACGGTGGTATATCCGTCTTCAGATAAAAGCATAAAAATAGGTGCTGGTGGAAAACCACAAAGTTTTTTCATACCGTCAACGTCTTTTAAGGATATTGCTTTGTAATTACGTTCTTCGGCAATAGATTTTACTGCTAAATAGTAACCCGCCGCCTTTTTCATACCGTCAACGTTTGCAGGTTTAAGAAAATTCCATTTTAAAATTCTATCGTTTACTACCTGCATTTTTTGGTCGTCGGTAATTTTTTCGTATCTTTGTTGTATTTCTAGCATTTCAAACGTTTCGATTTCAACGCCCGTGGTTTTCTTTAACGATAAACCGTCGTAAAGCGTTCCATATAGGTTCATATCACGATACCCAGCCATACCAACTTTATCAACGAGAAGTTGTTTTACGGCGATTGCCGATTTGCAGTAATCTGCAACTACGTCGCTTTTGGTCTTTTTGCCGATTACGTCGTAAACGTATTTGAATTTATATCCTAAACCCTCAAAGGTTGCACGCAATCCCGTAGTACCTGCTTGGTCAGCGGTAGTAACTAGTCTATCGCCTTCGTACCAACCGCAAAGCCCCCAAAGCACCATCGGAAGATGACGGTAGTGTTCGGTAACTTTTACTACTGCGTGGGTGGGTATCCAACCGGCAACGCATACAACTAAAGCGTCAAAGTTTTCTTTTTTTAGTTTAGCGACAGCGTCGTTTACTTGAGTTTCTTCGTAATCGTCTGCTACAGGATAAACCGAAACTAAGTCTAGCCCTTCGGCTTTTAACGCCTTTTCTGCTTCCGAACATTTTTTGATAATAACGTCGACGGGAGTATTAACTTCGCCGAACCCTACGAAACCTATTTTTGCCATAATAATTTTCCTTTTAATTAATTGTTAAGCAATTTATCTTGCTCTATAAATCTTAAATAACACTCGGTATAATCAACGCCTTGTGAATTATACGTTTTGTCTAGTTGTATTTTTTTGCAAGCGTTTTCTACGCTATCAAATACGCCTATACCCACGCCTGCTAATATTGCTGAACCTAAACATGCCGTTTCCTTATTTTTTAACGTTACGAGTTTTTTACCCGTCATATCGGCTTTCATTTGGCACCATAACTTACTGTTAGCACCACCGCCCATAATACGTATTTCGTCAGTGTCAAGACCTAAGTAGTCTAGGTTGCTTTTGAGCATACACGCTACCGATTCCATAACCGCACGAACGAAATGCCCTCTAGTATGCTCTACGGTAACCCCCGTAAAACTACCTTTAGCGTTAGGGTTGTATTTAGGCATAGTAGAACCACAAAGATACGGTAAGAAAGTTACGCCGTCAGACCCGACTGGAACTTTTTCCGCTAAAACGTTAAGGTCGTCAAACGACATACCTTCACAAAAAGCGTTCTTAAACCATTTAAGTGCCATACCTGCAGTCGGTGTCCACGAAAGTAAACAGTATTTGTCGTCGTAGTTATAATGACAAGGAACGATACTATTAGGATTATATTCGGGAACGGTGTCGCTAGGCATAAAAATTACCATAGTAGTACCCGTCATAACACTGACTTTTCCTTGTTTAACAACACCGGCACCAATAGCACCTGCTATTTGGTCGATTGCGCTCGTTACGATTTTTATTCCGTTATATTCGCCTACTTGTTTTGCACTAGAGTATAGCGTAGGCAACATGTCGGTAGAAACGCCAATAAAATCTAGCATATCTTTCCACCACGACTTTTCATGAATATCAAAGTAAATAGTAGACGATTGCAAAGATTTTTCCGAGACAAACCTTCCCGTGAGTTTATAAAGCAACCAGTCTTCTAATAAGAAAACTTTTTTGACTTTATTAAAAACTTCGGGCTTATTTCGTTTGAGCCATAAAAGTTTACACGCAGGCCAAGTAGCCGTAATTTCCGGTTGACCGGTTATTTCGTATACCTTTTTATTACCGAATTTTTCGGTTATAATTTTTGCTTCTTCTACTGCACGGTTGTCTAGCCAAACGATTGCAGGACAAACGGGAACGCCGTTTTCATCAGTTAAGATAAGCGTTTCGCACTGAGTGTCTACTGCAATAGCGTCGATTCTAAACTCTTTTTGGGTTTTTTCTATTTCGCCCTTAACAAGCGTCCAATATTTTTCGGCATCAAATTCTACAAAGTCGCCGTGTGCGTCTAACGTATAATCGCAGTTAGAAGAAGTTATTTGGTTGAGATTTTCGTCGAACACGGCAGTTTTAATACTAGTCGTGCCGACGTCTATTCCCATTAATCTCATATTATCTTTGTTGTTGTAAATCGTAGTGAATATCGTAAGCTTTTTCTTCTTCAGTGAATTTACGTTTGGTGTCGATAACCTTTCCGTCGTTCCACTTTCTATCGCCTACGTCTTCAGTAGTACCCATAACGGTTACGTTTACTTGACGACGACGTGCAATAACGTGGTCCCAGTCAATGAAGTAGATGTGAGCAAATAAGCCTAAGTCAAGCTTGCCGTCTTTAATTGTTAAAGATTCGCTTCTGCCAAAGAATACTGAACGGAGGTGTCCGTCGGTGTTCATTGAAGAATAGTCACCGGGTTCGTTTACGTGTCTGCCGTATTGTGCGTGAATAGGACCAGGATGACGATATTGATGTTCTTCAGCAAAGTCGGGAATCATCTTTCTCATAATATCTAAAAGGTCGTGTTGAAGATATTCTAAATCGAAAGAATCGATATCGTGCGAACATTCTTGTACCATTACTGAACAAGTGGTGTGGTGAGAAACGATTGCAACAGTACCGTTCTTAACGCCTGAAGCTTCTACGATTTCGAGGATTTCCTTTCTAATGTCGTGGAAAGTGGGTATCCAGCCTCTGCTTTGAAGTTCGATTTCTTTTTGAAAAACTTTGAATTCCATAATAAATACTCCTTAAAAATTATATATTTTTCTATTTTTATTTTTTTGTTTTAATCAATAGGGACGCATAACGACGTTTATTTGCCTTGACGCTCGTCGTAGGCTCTTCTAACTGCCGCTATCATCTCTTCAGCAAGTGCTAAAGGATTTTCGGCTTTTGCGATTGCTGATGAACAGCCTGATGCCGACGAGCCTGCTTTAATAATGTTGTAACAGTCTTCGCCCTTACTTATACCTGCTGATGGGAAAGGTTTGATATCGGGGTTAATTTCTTTAATAACTCTGATAACTTCGTCAACGTATTCTTTGTCAGCGGGTTTACCCGTGCCGATAAGTTCGGTGGGTTCGGCAACCAAAATATTCGGACCGAGTTTAGCGATTGCTTTAACTTCTTCAATAGAATCTGCACAAACCATCGTTGCAAGTCCTAGTTCGTCTGCACGTTTGATGGCTTGTTCTATTTCTTCTAACGTGAGTTTTCTTTCGGCGTGGTTAAGCATTACGCCAACTGCACCTGCGGCTTTAACTGCCTCTGGTAAAGTTCTACCCATACCTCTACCAACAGGAATACTATCCATATGTTGTGAGTAAACGTGAACTCTTTTAACGTTTTTAGCAACGTTATAAATTTCCGTATCGGGAATATCTAAAACGATATCCATATCGTATTTTTCTGCTAATTTATCCAAGCCTTTAGCCATTTCTAAAAGCGTTTCGCCATACATATAGCATTTAGGACCATATTCAAAAAACGGCTCGCTAATTTTATAATTTTTGTTCATGAGTTTTCTCCTTAATTTACCAAATCTAAAATACAAAATTATTTTTTGTTAAGTCTTTCGCCAACTGCTCCACCCGGGTGAATTATAGCAAATTGTTCGTTTTTGTAGTCGGTTTCTTCGATTAGTGCGTTTTGTAAAGCGTGGAATATAAGACATAACGACGTTGTAGAAGTAGTGCCTTGCGAATTGTATTTATCAGTTTCACGATTAACGTATTGTTTTAACACAACGTCAGCACCTTTTGCTAGGGGTGAATCTAAATTTTCGGTAACGGTAATAACCTTTACACCTTTAGTTTTGCAAATATCTAAAATAGGCAATAACTCGCCCGTTTTACCACCACGTGACGCAAACACCATAACGTCGCCCTTTTGCAAGTAACCCGTAGCTCCGTGAACTGCTTCTGCAGGAGAGATAAAACGTGCAGGTTGTTCAACACAACACAATAAGTGCGTAAAATGCTGACACATTATTCCAGAGTGTCCACAACCCGAAGTGCCTATTCTAGGTGCGTTTTTTAATAGCTCTACGGCTTTAGAAAACGCTTGTTCATCAAAGCGTTCTTCTAACCCTTTTATACAGTCGATTTCAATTTGAAAAACTGATTTTGCCGATTTGATAGATTGTTCTTTCATTTTTTCACCTATTTCATATTAACCTAAATATCATTAAAATTATACAATGCACTATTTTCTATGTCAAGAAATTTTTTTCTTCGACTTTCGTTTTTTTTATTTTCACAATAGAAACGAAAGTTTGTTGACAATTTTAAAAGGTCTTGTTATAATTTTGTTGTAGTAAAACCGTAGGAGAATAGTTATTTTGACTGCCGAACAAAGAAAACAAAAAATTTTGGAGTTAATAAAAGAAAAAGACACGGTAAGAGTAACAAATTTAAGCCGTATTTTTGGAGTCAGTGAAGTTACGATTAGGACTGATTTAGAAGATATGGAAAAAAAGGGGTTGCTTTCACGTATTCACGGTGGAGCAGTTAGTACGTATAAACCTTATTACAGTATGAATCTAAACCAAAGACTAGAAACTAACCAGCGTGCAAAGGTTGAAATTGCCGAAAAAGTAGCGTCTTTAATACAACCCAACGATACGATTATGTTAAATTCCGGTACTACCACACTGCTAACTTTTAGAAAGTTTCCTAAAGAATACAATTTAAGCATAATAACTAACTCAATTTCTATTGCGTTAGAAGCGGCAGGCAATCCTAACTACGACGTAGTACTTGTCGGTGGGTCGGTAAATACTAAATATCAGTTTACTTATGGAAACGACGCCACAAGACAACTTAGAAAATACCACGCAGATAAACTAATATTATCAGTTGACGGTATAGATTTAAGGGCAGGTTTTACCACATATTATAACAGGGAAGCAACTATAGACGCCGTTATGATAGAACAGTCTGACTGTTGTATAATTGCTGCTGATAAAACCAAATTTAATCACAAAGCATTGGTTAAAATAACCGATTTTTCAGTTGCCGATTATATCGTTACTAACGGTCAACTAACCCGTGAACTACAAGAAGAATTGCAACTTCAAGGAGTTACGGTTATCAATTAAATAAACCCTAGTTAAAATAAAAAACCTACCGAATAATTTAATTCGGTAGGTTTAATTTTTTATGCAATTTTTATACTCTTAATAACAGCGCTGGGCTTTCCGTCAGTAGTGTTATTGGGAATTCTAATTCTATGCATGTTGTATTCAACGTATTGGTCAGCTTCAGCAGTAAATATAGCGTCTTTTTCTTCGGTAGATAATTCGCTGTATTCGTCAGCAGTTATGCAGTGGAAAGTCAAACCGTAATCTTCGTCAAGTTTTTCTTGGTCGTACTCGCCCGTATAGTATACAACGTAAGTAGTGTAATTGTTTGAAAGAATTTCGCCTACTGCGTTTACACCGGTATCGTTAGCAGCAATAGTATAGTCAATAGTACCAAACACACAGAAATATCCGTCGTATTCAGAAATTACGTCAAGGGGAATATAAATGTTAGAACGACCTGACCCCATACCGTTAGAAGATTCGTACTTGTGTTGACCATCGTCTTGAGCATACCAAGAACGCCATAATCCAATATAACCTTCGTCGTTAACTAAATTTGAACCTTTAGTCGTGCCATATTCAAATTCACCTTCGATTTGAGGCTTAACTGCATTTTTAACAAACTCACCGTTTTCGTACTTTATTTCACCTATCATAAGTTGAGTGGTATAGCCTTCCATTAAATAGAATACGGTGTTGTCATAGTAACCGTTTGTAGCATATTCAGTAATAGCATCTACGGTTTTAGGTGCTAAATGACGTTGCATGTCGATAGTAAGTTTTACTTCGTCTTCTTCATAAAATCTTGACTCGCCAAAGTTATAAACTTGTAGCGTTACTTCTAAAGTAACCACGTCAGCACAAGCCGTCATTGATAAAGTCCCAAACGCAAGCATTATTACGGCAAGAATATTGACGAACAATTTTGAAATACGTTTCATTTTATTTCTCCAATAAACAATATATATTTATTTTACTAGTATTTTTAACAAAAGTCAATAAAAGCGTAAAGATTTAATATAACCTAACTCAAATTTTTTGTAAAATTTAAAACTTTACTTTTTATCTTAATGACTTTTGTACAATATCATTCAAAAAAAATTTTTTGAATAAAATTTTAAAAGCCACTGAATTTTACTCAATGGCTTTTGTTTTTTACTAGATAGTATTAAATTTTACTCTGCAATGTATCCTTGTTCTAATTGAGTTTTCATTGCACTCCAATTATTTTTTGCTGTAGAAATTGCCGTTGCATACGACGTTTCAAAATTGTTAAAGAACGTTGTTTGATTTTCAATTTGTTTGGTTGCAATTTCATCAGCGTACTGACTTACTTTTGCTGAATACTCTTCGATTAACTCAATAACGCCGTCGTAAATTGTTTTTAATTCGGCTTTTGCTAAATCAAGTGCGTTGTTAGCTTCTACACCTGCGTTTATAAGTGCTGTTTCGGTAGAATCTACTGCCGTTTGATAACTAGCAAGTTGCTCGCTTATTGCCGTAGTAATTTGGTTTTGCTCTAACGATGCTACGTAATTGCGATAATTCAAATAATCGGTTTTTGCTTTACGGAAAGCTTTCAAAGCGATTTGATACGGGCTGTTTTCATCTACAAGCATAGTCATTCTCGTTTCTTCTATCAACTGTATCGTGCTTGCATAAACGCCGTAAGCTGTGTCAAATGCAATTCCTGCAAGTCCTGTAATGCCTGCTTTTACTTTAACGGCTTGTATTTCTACTTGCTCCATAGAAAAAGCTTTAGCTTCATAGTAAGCATTTTTTAATTCTTGCGAATAAAACTCTGCAGTTTCCTTGCGAGATTCAGTAAGTTCTTTAATAAGTTCGTTATATTCCATTGCCTGAATTTTCGCAGAATCTAAATAAGGTGCACAGTCAGCTACAAGTGCTTGTAATTGTTGTTCGGTTATAGCCGTTGCTTGTGCAACTGTTGCGGTAATGTTTTCCGAAGTGAAGTACCCGTCTACTGTAGCTTTTACGTCTTCGTATAGTTTTTCTGCCGATTTTTCATCGCCAGAGAAAGAGATTTTAAGTTCGTTTTCACCGGCATTTACGTTGCCCGTAACTAAAAATCCCGTTTCCTTAGAAACTTCAACAAATAACGATGCGGCTTCTTCTGCTGTCTTGCCCGTAAACACTTCTGCACTGACAATTAAGTTTCCTTCTTCGTTCAATGCGTTTACGCTAACAACCTTGTCGTCGGCATCTAAGATGAACTCTACTTCCGGATTAAGAGATAAATTCATTATCTTTTGTTCATCTGAGCCAAATAAGTTGCAGCCAACAAGAGATACAGCACTAATCGTTGACATAATTGTTGCTAAAATAACTGTAAAAATCTTTTTCATAATAAATAAACCTCCGTTTTTTTAAATTCTATCATAAGCATTTAATTTTTTCAAGTGGTATTTTTTAAAAAAACTATTACTTTTTTATTATAACTTAAAAACCACTAGCAAAAAGCTAGTGGTTTTATGTTTATAAACACTATAAAATATGTATTTTTTTGCAAATTTGTGATTGATTATTATATCTCTTTTCGTGCTTATACAATAACTTTTCTTAACCACTCTAAAGTGCATTTTACCATGTGTTTGCCGGTTTCTTCACTCGCTTCGGTGGCACTTTTAGCAAACCACTCCGTGTTACGTTCACAGCGTTTAAGGTCTACTAATTCGGGGTACGTTCCCATCATAAGACTGGTTTCCCATTTGCCTGCATGGTCAAAACCACCACACTTAATTTGTGCATCTGCACCGATTAGCGGAATAACCTTAATGTAAGAGAACGGGTCGTCTTGACTGCCCATATCTTCGTAATAAGAAGCATAGGCATCGCTACCCCACCAACCTTTTCCGAGTTTTTGTTCCATGTATTCCATAGTTACCTTTTTTGCGGCTTTATGGCACGCAATCGTCATAGGCATTAAACCCGCACCTTCCGTTTGGTGATGTGCAACAAGATAAATATTTTTGTGACCTGCGTCTATCATAGACTTTAATATACAATACAAATAATTTGCATAAGCATCTTCATCTACGTGGAAGTGGCTTGGCTTAGGTTCGCATACTGCATAAGACGCTACACCATACCAAATAGGCGGACAAACGACAATCTCTTTTTCCTTTTCTAATTCTCTAAGGCACCCTATAATAACTAGCGTATCCGTTCCGCACGAAGCATGGCGTGCATGATACTCTAAAGTACCAATCGGAATAACGAAAGGAACTTTTCTATCCACAGCGTCTTGTATTTCATCATATAACATTTCAAGCATTTGCATAGTTTTTTTCTCCTATTACTTTAACTACCATAAATTATATGCCAAACACAATCAAAAGTCAAGACTCATAAACGATAAAAACTAAAGTAAAAAAATATTAAAGGGAAAGGACATAATCTACCTGTTTCCCCTTAATTTATTGTTGTGTATTGTACTATCATATTTTAATCTAGTTTTTGAATGTATAAAACCGTTGGACCAAAAAAATAACCTTTATATTTTTCTTTTATCATATTGATTGCTTCCTTTCCGTTTTTAGCATCAACAACTTCACTTTGACGAGAATTTTCTATTGGTTCGATAAACACAACTAGATAACTAAAAATTGTAATATTTTCAGAATTTGACATACTTTCCCCTAACTACTTATTAATTTCAATAATATCAAGTCTTATTAGACTTGTCAAGTATTTTTTGACTTGTTTTGGTTATAATTAAAATATGGAATTTAGAGAAAGATTAAAAGAGTTAAGAACTCAAAAAAATATAAGCCAAATGCAACTTGCCGTAAAAACAGGTTTAAGCCAATCGGCGATTGCCAAATGGGAACTTGGTAAAACCGAACCCACAGCAAGTGCAATTATAACGTTATCAAAATTTTTTAACGAAACAACCGATTATCTTTTAGGTGTAGAAGATTAAACCCACTACCATCAAGTTAGTGGGTTTTATATTTTTACGATATAAAAAGAGTTTGTGAAAGGGATTGTTAAGGGGAAACGGCTGCTTCTACACTATGTTACGAAGTCCTAACGGACGAAAAAGAGTTTCCCCTTAATAGATTTATTTATAATAAAAGCATTTTAAGAAATGCGGGGAGATTAGCAACTCCTCACGCTTGCTGGTTCTTTTTACATCTAAAAGAACGTAGAGTATTAAAACAATTTAGATTAACGATAAAAAAAACCGTTTTCACGGTTTTTTTCTTTATTTTTCTTTGTTTCTTTTTTATTCGCCTTTTACAACGATTTTTAAGCCTTGCATACAGGTTTTACAATATAGATTTTTTGTACTCTATTGGTGAAATTCCTGTAATCATCTTAAATTTCCTAGAAAAATAAATATAATCTTCAAACCCGCAACGATTCGCAATTTCCGTTAAAGATATAGAATTTTGATATATTTTAATCAAGGTCATTGCGTTATTAACACGCATTTCATTTAAAAACTCCACGGGCGTTTTACCAACTATTTTTCTAAAGTTAGCCCTTATATAATCTTCGGCGTAACCACTGTCGTTAAGAACTTTGGTAACGTCAAAATTGCTGTCTTGAAAATTTGCGCCAATAGTTTTCTTGATTTTATTAACGGCTTTTTCTATCTCAGTTTTAATTTCTACGTTTTTAAGCGCATATAAAATACACGCTCTACATAAAGCGTTTAAATATTCCTCGTTGCCACAATGATTTTCTAAAACCATCTGCGCCAAAATCAACCCTTCCCCCGATTCATCGGTACAAACAAAAGGTGTTTCTACGTGAATTAACCCGTCAACGTTTCCGATGATAGAAATAAAGCGTAAATTATCATAGGAAATTGAACTATGTACGCTTTGGGGCGGAATTATAAAATAATCCCCCTTTTTTACCTGATATACTTTTCCATCTATCTGCAGTTTCCCAACTCCAGAACAATAAAATACAATTTCATATAAACTATGTTCGTGCAATCTAAAATTTTCTTTTTCGTAACTACCTGTGGAAATTATATATTTCATACTCTCTCTCCTTTAATTAGATTATAACTAAAATCTATCTTTTGTGCAACTTATTTATCTATAAAATCTAACTTGAACACTTTTGGTAGTGATACAATATCTCTACAGTAAAGATTTGCAGGGGTTTTATGAATAAAAACGTTAACATGCTTTCAGGGTCTATCGTAAAAACCGTATTCGCTCTCGCGTTACCTATTATGGTTATGAACGTGTTGCAATCGGTATTTAACCTTATTGACTCTACTATATTAAAAATGTACGATACCAGTGGTGGTTATGCCGTAGGCGCGGTTGGTGTATGCGCTACTTTAATTGCATTGATTACAAATCTTATAACCGGAATTGCAACAGGCTCTAACGTAGTAGTTGCTAAAGCATTAGGTAAAAACAACCAAGAACAGGTAGAACGAGCAATTGGGGTTTCTCTACTTTTCGCTTTTTTCGGTGGAGTATTTTTACTTATCATTGGTCTAAGTTGCGCTACCGTTTTTTTAAGATGGACCAACTGTTCTGAAGTTCTTCTTCCACAAGCATCTTTATATTTTAGGCTATATTTCTTAGCTGGACCTCTTATGACAATGTATAACTTCTGTGCGGTTATTCTTAGAGCTAGTGGCGATTCTAGAAGACCTATGATTTATTTAACCATAGGTGGTATAGTTAAAGTTTTATTTACATTGATTTTTGTTGCAGTGTTCAATATGCAAATTGTCGGCGTTGCTATTGCAACAATTCTTAGCTGGGTAGTAAGTTTTGGTTTAGTCTTCATTGCATTATTACGTAATAACGGTGTA
>JAFVOW010000138.1 GCA_017505625.1 Clostridia bacterium
CTCTTCCGATCTGGGTCGCGCATATTAATATTAGGCGAAGCCATATCTATTTTTGCACGCAAACATTTCTCCCCGTCTTTATACTTACCTTCTCGCATTTCCCTAAAAAGTTTTAAGTTTTCTTCGATAGAACGGTTCCTGTATGGGCTTTCTATACCTGGCGTGGTTAAAGTTCCACGATTTCTAGAAATTTCTTCAGGCGATAAATCGCATACATACGCGTTGCCAAGCATAATTTCTTTTTCGGCAAAATTGTATATATCTTCGTAGTAGTCGGATGCGTGCGTTACTTTATCGTAACTAAAGCCAAGCCACTCGATATCTTTTTTTATTGCTTCTTCGTATTCTTCTTTTTCTTTAGATGGGTTAGTATCGTCTAAAAAAAGATTACATTTGCCGTTGTATTTTTCCTTAACGCCAAAGTTTAGGCACAAAGATTTTGCGTGCCCTATATGTAAGTATCCGTTAGGTTCGGGTGGAAACCTTGTTTGAATAGATTTTACTTTTCCACTTTCGAGTTCTTCGTTTATTATGGTTTCTATAAAATTGGTTGCTTCTATCATAATAACTTCCCGTTTTATAAATATAAAAACATTATAGCACGAAAATTGTAAAAATAAAAGCAAAAACTAAAACTAATTTTTGCTTTATTATAATATTTATAGGTAACTACGTTTTTTTAGAATTATTCAACTATTTTTACTATTGCACGCCAAATAGAATTGTTACTACCAAATTTTTGGCAGAACGTGTAATCCCACCATTTTGGCGGATTGGTTTGCATCCACTCTGCAGTTACTAGCCAAGATTCCGTATCCGACACGTCGGTTACTTGAAAATTACCAAGTCTTGCGCCTAATTCGGGAACGAGTATTACTTCGGTAGATTTTATTAAGCAAAGATTATCTTCGTCGAATCTTGACATAAACATTGGCGCACGATTGCGGAAAATATGGTCGTTATTTGCGCCCTTTCTTGTGTAGGCTAAATAAAGCCCGTCCTTAAACCTAATCCAACGTTGTTGCGTATTGTAGTTTTCTAACACGGTGCCATCGTCCCATTTCCAAACGGTTGGCTCGGTAAAATTAAAGCCATCGTCAGATATTGCTAAAAAACCCATTTCGTCAGTGCGGATTGTTAGATAATATTTATCGTTAAGACGTGCAAGAGAAGGCTCGCATAAACCCCTTGCTAAATCCACTCTCTCTACTATCTCTCCCTTCTTTTTGAGCGTTAAATTTTCGCCGTCGAAAGAATAAAGCGCTGTAAAAATTCCGTATTTGCCACTTTTAGTACCAGAATAAAAGGTAGCAAAAAAATCACCATTATCTTGCTCTATTATCTGGCCAAAAGGCACGGTTTCATATTCGTACTCTACGTTTATTTCTTTTGGCTCGCCTACATAATCTTGCTTTTCAAAATCTACTATTGCAAAATATGGGCGAGCAAGAGACCTACCTTCGCTATCAGTACAAATTTCTCTTCCTTTATATTTATGCACTATGCCAAGAACAACGTACTTTTGGCTTTTTTTGTGAAAAAATATAGTAGAAGATATAAAAACACTTCTTATTCCGTCTTTAATACTCTGATATGTAGTTAAAATCTTTGGTTCGCCGAAAGTTACGCCACCATCGGTACTTTTACAAACGTATCCGGAGTGAAAAACGTCGCTACCGTTTAGGTCTAGCATTGTGTAAAATAAAAGCGCCTCATCGTTGTTTTTTACTATGCAAGGGTTAACTTTACAGTATGGTGGATTAAATCCCGTTAAAAATTTTTGTCTTTCATAATCTATTTTCAATTTTTTCATAATAAATTCCTATTAGTTTATCACTTATTCGTTTATCACTTTTACTTTTGCTATCCAAATACTATTATCGCTACCGAATTTTTCGCAGAACTTGTAATCCCACCACTTCGGCGGATTTGTTTGCATCCACTCTGCAGTTACTAGCCAAGATTCCGTTTCCGATACGTCGGTTATATTAAAGTTTCCAAGTCTTGCACCAAGTTCTGGAACAAGTATTACTTCGGTAGATTTTATTAAGCACAAATTGTCTTCGTCAAATCTTGCCATAAACATAGGCGCACGATGACGGAAAACGTGGTCGTTATTAGCGCCCCTTCTTGTGTAGGCTAAATAGAGCCCGTCCTTAAACCTAAGCCAACGTTGTTGCGTCATATAATTTTGCAAAATACTGCCGTCGTCCCATTTCCAAACGATAGGCTCGCTATAATTAATCCCGTCGTCGCTTATA
>JAFVOW010000013.1 GCA_017505625.1 Clostridia bacterium
ATGCGTGAAATGGTTACCAAAATTTTAATAAATTTATTTGAAAACAATTAAATAGTAATTAAAAAGAGTTCGTTAATTCGAACTCTTTTTACTCTTTTAGTTTTTCTTTCTTAAGATATCGCCTGATTTTAACGGCAAATCAGTATAAAGTTTAATTTTTTCTTGAACGAGTTTTGCATCGGTTATTTCTTCGCCTTTTCCGTTTACCATCTTTTCTACCGTTATGGTTTTGTTAAAGGTGTCGTTTGGCGATAACACTTCTAAACTATCCCCAACCATAAAACGATTACGCATTTCAATAATTGCGTATTTTTCTTTTTCGTTATAATCTAAAACTAAAGCCGTAAACTTAAAAGTTCCTTTACTCTGACTGTCGTCGTAGTTTACCGTTCTATCGTTTTCGCCTAGAAGATACGCCGTGGTAAACTCTCTATGAGCAGTCTTTTCAAGTTCAGTTTTATATAAAGGATTATCCTTATAGTCGTCGCCTTTTGCGTAATACTCGTCAATAGCACGACGGTAAGCGTTTACGACGGTAGCGAGATAATATTCCGATTTCATCCTACCTTCTATTTTAAAAGAAACGACTCCCGCCCTATCTAACTCGCCAATGTAATCTACTAAACAAAGGTCTTTACTGTTCATTATGTAAGTACCACGTTCGTCTTCTTGCATTTCTAAAAATGCACCGTCGGTACTTTTTTCTCGTATTTCATACTGCCATCTGCACGCTTGAACGCACTCACCACGATTGCTCTTTCTTCCCGTAGTGTAGTCTGAAAGTAAACATCTTCCACTGTACGAAATACACATAGCACCGTGAATAAAGGTTTCTATTTCAATGTCTTTGACTTTGTTTGAAATTTCAGCAATTTCCTCAAGACCTAGTTCTCTAGCAAGTATTACCCTTTTAACGCCGTGGTTTTTCCAAAACTCTACGGTTTTATAGTTAAGAGTATTTGCTTGTGTAGAAAGATTTATCGGAAGGTTTGGTGCTACGGCTAAACATAAAGATACTAGCCCCGTATCAGATATAATAGCACCGTCAACTTTGATGCTTTCTAAATACTTAAAGTATTCTTCGGCTTTTTCAAGGTCAGTGTTTTTAGCAAAAACGTTTACGGTAACGTATACCTTTTTATTTCTTGCGTGGGCGTACTCTACTGCTTCACGAAGTTCTTCATCGGTAAAATTACCCGCAAGGGCCCTTAGGCTTAATCCTTTTCCACCGATATACACGGCGTCAGCACCAAAGTAAAAGGCTGTTTTTAGTTTGTTCATATCGCCAGCAGGCGATAAAAGTTCTATTTTTCTCATATAAGTTTTTCCGTTATACTAACGCCGTCTTCTATATCGAAAACGGTAGTTTTTAATGTTTTATCAGTCGTAATTGCCGTTAAAAACTTTTCCATACTGTTTTTAATGGTATTGTGTTTTTTAGGCGTTTTTTCCTTGCTAAAAACGTAACCGTTAAAAAGTACGTTATCGGCAAAAAGTATTCCGCCCTTGTTTAGTAAAGGCAATAAGTTTTGTAAATACTCGTAGTAATGTCCTTTAGGTCCGTCTAAAAATATAAAATCGTAACCACCAGTTAACACGGGAATTATTTCAGAAGCGTCGCCTAGAAAAATTTTTGCCCTATCGCTTACACCGAACGCTTTGTAGTTTTCTTCGGCTTGGTGTTTGGTGTCTTCGTCGATTTCTATTCCCGTAAGCGTTGAAGTTTTTGACGTAAGCAACATAGAAACTGAAGATAGACCTACGTTAGTACCTACTTCTAAAATCTTTTTCGGACGTTTTTCTTTTATGGTTTTTAAAAGCAATTCAAACGACTGTTCCCTTAAAACGGGGTGTCCGTTTTCTTTTGCTTGTCTTCTTAACTCGTGAATCTTTTCAAGCATTATACCACCATAACTACGGGAAGAATCATCGGATTTTTCTTGGTCGAGTTGAAGATATATTTTTTGATACTACGACGTACTATTTGGTTAAGTTCGTCTTGGTTGCTAACTGATTTAAGGTCGGCTTTTTTTAGGCTGTTAGCAAGATTTGCTTTAACTTCAGATATCATAGCGTCGGTAAGAGATATACCTTTATTGATAACTTCTACCGAAGAAACGTTATACGAATATTCTTCTAGCCCCACGACAACGACTATAATACCGTCTTCTGATAAATGTATTCTATCTCGAAGCACGAAACTATCTACCCCTTCCGTTCCTACGCCGTCAACGAATTTAGACCCTGCCGGGAACTTTTCGCCTAGTTTCATGGTATTAGAAGTAAGTTCAATGGTGTCGCCTATTTCAGCTATCAAGGTATTAGTGAATTTAAGTCCTAAACTTTTAGCTAAATCACAGTGTTTTTTAAGGTGTCTATATTCGCCGTGAACAGGCACGAAAAATTTGGGTTTAATTAAAGAGTGCAGTGTCCTAAGTTCGCCACGACAAGCGTGCCCAGATACGTGAATAGGTTCTAAAGTTTCATAAATGACTTCAGCACCTAGTTTATATAGGTTATTTATAACGCCGTAAATCATTTTTTCGTTACCGGGAATAACCGACGCCGAAATTACCACGGTATCGTTTACGCCGATGGTTACCTTGTTAAATTCGCCACTAGCCATACGAGTAAGCGCACTCATCGGTTCGCCCTGAGTTCCCGTAGAAACGATAACTACTTGTTCGTCCTTGTAGTTTTTAATTTTTTCTATGTCTATTATAAGGTTATTTGGTATTGCTAATTCGCCAATTTTTGAAGCCGATTCGGCAATATTTATCATACTGCGACCAGAAAAGGCAACCTTTCTTTTGTACTTAACTGCTAAATCTAGAATTTGTTGCAATCTATGAACGTTAGATGCAAAAGTTGCGATTATAAGTCTACGTTTAAGGTTAGACGAGAAAACGTGGTCTAGCGTTTCTTTTACTACCGACTCACTCATCGTAGTACCTTCAATTTCTATGTTGGTAGAATCAGCCATTAGTAGCAGTACACCTTTACTGCCGATATCGCTTATTCTTGCTAAATCCATAGTTTGTCCGTTTACGGGTGTAAAATCTATCTTAAAGTCACCCGAGTGAAATACTACACCAACAGGGGTTGTAATACTTAACGCACACGCCCCTGCGATAGAGTGGTTTACGTTTACAAATTCTACTGAAAAACATCCTAGTTTAATAACACTACCAACGTTTACACAGTTTAATACTGCATCGTTTATTTTATGTTCACGAATTTTGTTTTCTATTAAAGTTAGCGTGAGTTTAGTGCCGTAGATAGGAACGTTTAAGTCTTTTAGAATATACGGTATTGCGCCGATATGGTCTTCGTGTCCGTGAGTAATTACCATACCACGAATTTTGTTTTTGTTTTGTACTAAATAGTTTACGTCTGGAATTACTAAATCTACGCCCGGCATATCGTCGCCCGGAAAGGTTAAGCCCGCATCGATGATTATAATATCTTTGCCGTATTCGATAGCGGTCATGTTTTTGCCGATTTCACCAACGCCACCTAAAAACCTTAATTTAAGCGTTTTATCTTTATTCTTTTCTTGTTTTATTACGGACGTTGCCGTGGCTTTTTTAGGTTTTACCTTAGGCGTTACCGTTTGTTGTTTTTTTACCGATTTTCTAGTTTTTTTATTATTAGTCATTTCCTTTATCGGTTTTTGTTTATTTATTTTCAAAAGTATTCTCCTTAAAAATCATAAGTCTAGTTATCAAATTTCGCTTTTATTATACACAATTTTTTCATAAAAGTAAACTTTATTGGGTTTAAAGCAATAAAAATTACTCGTAAGGCGGTTAAATTAGTTGAAAAAAAAGTCGAGTAATAGTATAATAACTAATAAAATAAGTTTAAGGAGAACAATTTATGCGAGTATTCAATTTTTCAGCAGGTCCTTCAGCACTTCCCCTTTCAGTTCTAGAACAAGCTCAAAAAGAGTTATTGAACTATGAAAATTCGGGTATGAGTATCACCGAAATGAGTCACCGTGGCAAAGTGTTTATGAAAGTAAACGAAGAAGCAAATTCGCTTTTACGTGAACTTATGAACATCCCCGAAGATTATTCGGTTCTATTCGTGCAAGGCGGAGCGTCGCAACAATTTGCAGCCGTACCCTTAAACCTTTTATCTAACGGTAAAGCAGACTATATCCTTACGGGTAGTTTTGCACAAAAAGCGTACGAAGAAGGTACTAAATACGGCGACATGAGTGTTGCCGCTTCCTCCAAGGACGCTAATTACACCTTTATTCCTAATATGAGCGACGTTAAATTCCGTGACGGAATAGATTACGTTCATACCACTTGGAATAACACTATTTTCGGTACACGTTACACAGAGCTTCCCAAAACCAATGCAACTATCGTTTCTGATATGAGTTCTTGTATCTTGTCTGAAGAAATCGACGTTAAAAACTTCGGTTTAATTTACGCTGGTGCTCAAAAAAATATCGCACCTGCAGGTTTAACTATCGTTATAGTTAAAAAAGAACTTTTAGGCAAGGCTATGCCAATTTGTCCTACCATGCTTAACTACGCTATTCACGATAAAAACGATAGCTTATACAACACTCCCCCGTGTTTCCCCATCTACGTTTCTATGTTAGTATTTAGATGGCTAAAACAATTAGGCGGTGTTAAGGCTATTCAAGAAATTAACCGTGAAAAAGCAAAAATGTTATACGATTTTATCGATAACTCTAGTTTTTATACAAACAAAGTAAACGTTAAAGACCGTTCGATTATGAACGTTCCTTTCGTATCGCCGTCAGTTGAACTTGACGCTAAGTTCGTTTCGGAAGCAACTAGCGCTGGTTTAGTTTCACTAAAAGGTCACCGCTTAGTTGGTGGTATGAGAGCGTCTATCTATAACGCTATGCCTATCGAAGGTGTTAAGGCACTTATCGAGTTTATGAAGAAATTTGAAATGGAGAATAAGTAATGAAAAATATATTAACACTTAATTCCATTAGTCCCGTTATCAACGACATTTTCGACTCTACTTATAGAGTAGATAGTGAGTTAGAAAACCCCGTAGGTATACTACTTCGCTCGTTTAATATGCACGAATACGAGTTGTCTAATGATACCATCGCTATTGCAAGAGCTGGGGCAGGAACAAACAATATTCCCTGCGATAAATACGCAGAACAAGGCGTAGTGGTATTTAATACTCCCGGTGCTAACGCTAACGCCGTTAAAGAATTAGTTTTATTAGGTCTTTTAATCGGTTCTAGAAAAGTTTCAGAATCTATTGATTGGGTAAAAACTCTTAAAGGCAAAGGCGACGAAGTTGCAAAACTCGTTGAAAAAGGCAAATCTAATTTTGCAGGCAAAGAAATTTACCGTAAAAAAATGGGTGTAATCGGTCTAGGTGCTATCGGTGCGTTAGTCGCTAATATCGGTCTTTCTTTAGGTATGGAAGTTTACGGTTACGACCCCTATCTTTCGGTTACCGCAGCACTACGACTCTCTCGTCACGTAAACGTAGTTAAAGAAATTGACGAATTATATAAGACTTGTGATTATATCACTATTCACGTTCCATACATCGCTGACAGTAACAAGAATATAATTAACGCTGGTGTTATCAGAAAAATGAAAGACGGCGTGGTTATTATTAACTGTGCACGTGGCGAACTCGTTGACAACAACGACATCATTAAAGCAGTAGAATCTGGTAAAGTTGGCAAATACGTTTGCGATTTCCCCAAAGACGAAATTATCGGTGTAGAAAACATAATTTGTATTCCCCACCTTGGTGCTTCTACCGAAGAAGCCGAAGACAACTGTGCTATAATGGCTTCAAAACAACTTATAGATTATATCGAAAACGGTAACATCAATAACTCTGTTAACTACCCTTCTTGCTCAATGCCGAGAACAACCGACACAAGACTTGTTATTTTACACAAAAATATTACCAATATTCTTGCACAAATCACAACGGCTGTTGGTAAAGAAAACGTTAACATCGCTAACCTAACTAATCAAAGCAAAGGCGAATACGCCGTAACTATTTTAGATATCGACCAAGAAGCTAGCGAACAAGCAATTTCTCACATAAAAGAAGTTGAAGGCATTATCAAGGTAAGAGTAATTAAATAACATTAAAAAGGATGGTAAGATTTACCATCCTTTAATTTTTATTAAAACACGAACATTTGTTTGACTTTTATAAAATACTGTGGTATAATCGTTATACTTTTAAGCTGTAAGGAGAATGATATGACGGCTTTTAACGTCGAAAAGAGCCTTGATGGGCTTTTTAGTGCGTTGTACGTGAGTTTTGTTAATAAAGTTATTCCCGACCGATTTTATTGTGATAATCACCCTATAAAGAGATATGGCGTAAAAGTTATTGACGTTTGCGTTGACGAGCAACACTCTAAGCGTGTAGGCAACGCCCTTTTAGGTTACGGTGGCAGACAGTTAATAGATAAAATTTCTAATTGCTTATTGTCTGAAGATGAACGTGCGTTAGGCGTTAGTTTTTTTGTTTGTTACAATACGCTTTTTTATAGAAAAGACCTTTCAAGAAACACCGAACTAGAAAAAGTTATGCAGTTTTTGTGTATAGAAGATAAAGTCGTTAGAGAAAAAAACCGTTTAATTAGGACTTTAGAGTTTAATGAAAGCGACGGCGGAATTCTTTATGCGTCTATTTCCCCTGACTCTAACATATCCCCTTTGCTTGCTCCTTATTATTATAGGAAATACTCTAAGTTGCCTTTTATTCTTCATGACTTAAAGCGTGGAAGCATAGTCGCTTCTAATGGATACACTATGCACGTTACCGATACCGAACTTAAACTTGATTTGCTAACACTTTCCGACCAACAACAGTTCGATAGATTATGGAAAAGATGTTATCATGAAATTTTGTTAAAGGAAAAACGGTTAAACAAAATTACAGCCTTAAAAAGACAATAAAAAACCCTATCTTGCGATAGGGTTTGATTTTTATTGTTCATCTTCCGGTAATTTTTTGTTTTGGCTATCGTAATAGTAATAGTACTTTTTCTGTGAAGCCGTAGAACTGAAGTTGAGTGCTGTACCAATAACGTTAGCGTTACAAGAGTTGAGTTCATTTACTACGTAAGAAAGTTCTCTTGAACTGATAGAATCATTTTCTACTACTAGTAAGGTTGCGTCTACTAACGGTGAAATGTTAATGTAGTCGGAAAGCATTTTAACCGGAGCACAGTCTAGAATAACGAAATCGTATTTTGCTCTTGCTTCTTTTAAGATATTCTTAAACTTATCAGAAGTGAAGAATATAGTATGGTCTGTAATATGGTCGCCACAAGTAATAACGTCTACGTTTTCATTATTAGTTTTCTTAAGCATACCATTGAAATCAAGGTCTCCCTTAAAGTAATCGGTGATACCAAGCTTTTTAGGAAGTTTAAGAGCACGGTGTACACTCGGATGTGAGAAGTCACAGTCGATAATAAGAGTTTTTCTGTTACTTGCACCAAGCGTTAACGCTAAGTTAATTGCAACGGTTGTTTTACCTTCTTTACTAGTGGTAGACTGAATTTGATACAACTTATTCTTGTCGCCGTCTTGCATATAGATAAGCGAGTCGGCAAGTTTACCAAGTCTTAATTCAACGAATTCGTTAGATTTAGCGCCTTTATTTTTTCTAGAAGCCTTTTTCTCGTTGATAACGATAAAGTTCTTTTTACCAGTAACACGTTCTAGTTTTTCTTCAGAGTTTACCTTATCACCAAAGAATAACATACAGAACACGTAAACGATAACTGCAGCAACACCCAAAGCCCCAGATAGAATAATAATCTTAGTTTTATCGCTTTGTGTAACTACTGTAGGATTAACTTCGCCCGTTCTACCAGTTAGCGGAACAACTTCTACGTCAGCGGCAAAATATTTATTCAATAATTCGTCGTTAGTTTCTCTAGAAAAACGTGCGATTTCGTTAATGATTGCAGTGAGTTTTTCTTTTGCCGAAGCAGCGTCAACGTCGGTATATCTTAAATTGATAAGCAACGAATCTTCAGTATAAGAAGTTGATAAACTGCTAGCCGAAACAGGTTTATTTACTTCGGCTTGAACACGGTCTATAAAAAACTCGTTCTTTAAAACGTCGCAAACTAGTACCACTTGTTGTTGAGAAAGCGGTGTATCACTATACGACTGGTCAACAGAACTATTAAGACTAGCCTTAATAATTATACTTGCCTTTGCAACGTAATAATCTTTAGAAGTAAGCGCATAACCAACCCCTATGGCTAAAATTACGATAAAAATTATGGCTTCCCATAAAATATTTCTACAAAAAATATACCATAGCTCTGCAACGTTTAGTTCTTTTTCATTTTTAATAACGTTTTCTTTCTCGTTTGTCATTAAATTTGTTTCCTTATAGTTACTCTTTGTAGATTATACCACAACAATAAAATTTTATCAATAGAAAAATCGCCAAATTTTAAATTTTTGGCGATTTGACCTTAATTTTTATATTATTCAGTTCGCAAAGCAACTACGGGGTCTTTTTTCGCCGCTGACCTTGCAGGAATTAAACCACTTAAAAGCGTTAGAGATATACTTACAACTATCATTATAAGTGCACTCGTTATCGGTAACGACGCTAACGTTGATATTCCCGTAAGCGAACCCAAAATTACGTTTATAACTAAAGATAATAGGTAACTAACGCCAACGCCCAAAGCACCTGATACTAAACCTATAATAAACGTTTCAGCGTTAAACAAGTTCCTAATATCACGTTTTCTAGCACCGATTGCACGTAAAACACCTATTTCCTTGGTGCGCTCAACTACCGAAACGTAAGTAATTATTCCTATCATTACCGAAGAAACGACTAACGATATCGACGTAAACGCTACGAGAACGTACGTAATAGCATCAAGCATTAACTGCATCATACTCATCATCATGCCAACGGTATCGGTGTATCTAATTTCTTCTTCCTTTTCGTGAGTATCGTTCCAACTATCAAGATGCGCTAAAATTTGTTCTTTATGTTCAAAGGTGTCGGTGTATATCTTAATAGAATTTACCGTATCTTTACCACCTACCGAACGTATTGCTGAATCTCCGTATAAAATGTATCTCGAAACGCCAATACCCTCACTCTCAATATAATAAGCATCTAAAGTTTTGCTTGCGCGCTTAAAATACTTCTCGTTTTGGGCCATATAAGCCATTAATTCGCCGAATTTTGCTTGATATTCCGTGGGTTGAGTAGTGGGGTTAAGTTCGGCAAGTTGTTGAGAAAGCGTGATTAGTTGATTAGATACTGTACTTTGTTGGCGTATTTCAGAAACAATTTTAGACTGCATATTAACGGCTTGATATTCTTCTATAAGTTTTTCAGTAAAGAATAATCCCGTACCTAAGCATCCGTTAGTTCTGTCGGGCATTAGCCTATAAACGCCTACAATTTCCACTTCAATACCGTCAGATGCCGTAGGATTTTTACCTATATAGTCGAACATATATGCAGAGGTTGGGTCGGCTTCAACGTAAACGGAATCGTTAAAGTATAGTTTGTACTTTTTACCTACGATATCGCTAATAGATACAGTTTGGTATTCTTCAGTTTGAATATTTTGGTCGTTTTCAGTGGTTTCAGGGAACAAATCTAGAAACTGTTTTTCGCCCATAATTCCTAGTTGCGCTAAAGTTAGGTCGGTTATATCGTTGTTTTTGCCTAAAACTAAAATTGCTTGATTAGAAGCCGTCGGGAAACGACTGTTGCTACTTGCAGGTTCGTATTGAGACAACACGTATTCACCGATATTTTGCTTGGTTAAATCACGAGTTCCTGGAATTTTACCGTAAACTGCTCCTAGATAATCTACCATGGGCGCAAGTTTTGCATATTCTTCTTTTTGGTTACCTAAAAGTTCTGTATAATACGCCTTTAGCGCAGAAATAGAATACCTTTCAATTTTTTCGGTATTGTCAGCACTTTTCATATTAACGTCGGTATACAAGTTGTTAAGTAAAGTCATACCCGTACCGTAAGAAATGGCTTCAGTCCAGCCGTTAGTTTCCATTTGTTCAATATGCGCTAGATATTCGTCCGAAATATTATTAGTAACCGTCATACCCTGCGCAATATTCGTTAGGAATGAATTAACGTATACTTTATCTTCTAGCTGACTTAAATCAGGCATATCGGAGGCTTGCGTCATCCCCGCCATTATGCTTGTTAAATCCATAGTGGTTTCAGTAATTTCTAAGGG
>JAFVOW010000139.1 GCA_017505625.1 Clostridia bacterium
ATAAGGTTTCGGCTAAAAAAGTGCCGTTAATATGGCCTTCGCCATAAGGCGAAATAGAAACTATTTCGTGGTCTTTTATAAAGTTTAAAAGTACGGGAAAAAATTCTTTCATAATTGCTCCTAAAAACTATTTTACTCAAGCAATATTTTAGCACAATCGAATGTGATTTGCAATGATTTTATATATAATTTGCTTTACATTGACATTATGATTTTAAGGTGTTAAAATGTTTATACTAAAACTAATTAAAAGGCTAATATATGAAAACGAAAAAACAAAGCACCAAAGAAAAAGATTTTTTAATACCCGATTATAGTGTGATTTTCGACGAAAAAAAAGGCAAAAAAAACAAGAAAGACGAAAAATTTATTGCAAAAATTTATAAGCGCAATATTTCGGTTTTTTTACTTGTTTGTCTTTTTTATGCGGTGATGTCTTTACCCGTTTATATTACTCCGCTTATTACGGCAGAAATTATAGATATAGCGACTTTTGCAGTTGCAAACGGTTTAAGTTACGAACTTAAGCGCGCATTATTTACGTATAGCGTTATACTTGCCGTTTGTATTTTACAAAACGTACCTTCTACAAAACTTAAATGGCGTGTTGCAAGCACGATGCAACGAAAAATGAACGCTGGTATTAGGAGCGCTCTGGTTAGAAAATTACAAAGCCTATCTATAACCTACCACAAAGATATGCTTAGTGGTAAAATTCAGTCTAAGTTTATAAAAGACACCGAAACGTTAAACGGCGCGACTTCTATGTTTATAAACGGAGTGTTAAATCATTTGGTTTGCGCAATAATAGCCGTTATTATAGCGATTGTTAAAAACGGATACGTATCGTTGTTCTTTTTAGTTGCTGTTCCGCTTAACGTATTGCTAACTTTTGCTTTTAGAAACAGGATAAGAAAAAGTCACAAAGAAATGCGTGTTAAAGCCGAAGAAATGAGCGCTAAAATGACCAGTATGATAGAATTAATGCCCGTAACGAAATCTCACGGCTTAGAAGACGTTGAAATTAAAAACGTAGAAGGCGCTATAAAAAAAGTAGAGATTGCAGGTCTTAAAGCCGATAAAATTTTTGCAGGTTACGGCGCTTGGCTTTTTGTTGTTAATCATTTATTTAGTACCGCGTGCTTAATTTTTTGCACTATTCTTGCCATTAATAAAGTTATCTCGGTTGGCGAAATAGTTCTTTACCAAACCCTATTCACGCAACTCTCTTCTTACGTTAACAATATAGTAGCATCTTCACCACACATTAATGCGGGTAGAGAAGCAATGACGTCTTTATCCGAAGTAATGCGAGCAACCGACGTAGAACCCAACTTAAAGACGGGCGAAATTGTTAACGATATAGGCGATATAGAGTTTAGAAACGTTAGTTACGTTTATCCTGGTACGGATAAAGAAGTTATTAAAAACTTTAGTTTTAAGATTAAAAAAGGCGAGTGCATAGGCGTTGTTGGTTCTTCGGGCAGTGGAAAAACCACACTTATGAATATTTTAATAGGCTTTTTAAGACCAACCAGTGGTGAAGTTTATATCGACGGAGAGCCTATGTCTAAATTTAACATATCAAGTTATAGACAGAAAATTTCCGTAGTTGCACAAAACAGCATTTTATTTAGCGGTACGGTAGAAGAAAACGTTACCTACGGCTTAGAAAAATACACCAAAGAACAACTTGCAAAAGCGATAGATACTGCAAACGTTTCCGAGTTTTTAGGCGACCTTAAAGATG
>JAFVOW010000140.1 GCA_017505625.1 Clostridia bacterium
AGAGTAGTTAGCAGGAAGAGAGCCATCTACAAGGCAAGCAAAACCAGCAAAAGCACTTGCGCTAGTGAGTGTGAATTCAGTTTCATTTTCATTGTACCAGCTTAAATCTGCTTCGCCGTTCCAAATGCTAACAGGAGCGGGAATAGAAGGTTCTTCGGGGAATTCTGCGCCCATATCGTAATAAAAACCATCGCCATCGTTTTCGTAATTCATTTGTGTTGCAAGTAGTGCTACTGCAAAGTCGATAGAAAGACCGCCAGCAACGTTGAATTCGTTGTCGTTGTCGCTTGGGTTCCAGCAAATACCTACTTCGTAAGTAATAGATTCTTCAGGAAGAAGATAACCTTCTACAACGAAACCATCTTTAAACAAAGGCATGTTTTGTGGGTCGTAGCTAGGGACTGCAGAGTCTATTTGTAAACTTTCGAGATTAGCATCTTCCATAACTGCATCAGTACCGGTAGATTTATTGCGGGTAAGAGCATAGATAGATAATACGTCTGCAAGAGTTTTACCATCTGGTGTTTCTGTAGCGTTTGCATAAATAATCTTTAGTTGGTATTTAAGTGCAAGTGAACCGTTGTTAGCTACTTCAATGCGTCCACTTGTCCATGCACCAGGTTCCCAAAGGATTGGGTCGCCGTTAACGTCCATAAAGATAGGAGTGTTTTCATCAACTTCTTCGAAACTTAAAGAATAAACGTTAGCGTATTGTAAACCAACGTCTAAATTTCCAGACTGAATTTTGTTGATTCCACTCGTCTCGGTGTCGGTAAACCAAGCAAACGTTGTGCCGATAAGCATTGTAAAGCATACCATAATTGCAATAACACTACTTATCAAAGTCTTTTTTGCGTTTTTAATTTTCATAATAATACCTCCAGGAAAATTAAATAAGTTGTTTATTTGTTTTTTAATAGATTACTTAGGTCTATTTTTTGAAATTTTGTGTTCTTAACGAGTTCGTGGGATGTTGCAAGCGCAGTAACGAGTTTTATTGCGTTATTTACAGCACGTTCGCTTTTAACTTTAACGGTAAAGGGAACTTCTTCGTAGACTTTAACGCTAGATAAATCTTTTTGGAAAAATACGTTAGGGTTAAAATCGTTTACGTTAAGATTAAGGTGTAATTTAAGCGTTTTACCACGAACGGTTATTTTAGCAATTAGATTTCTACCAAATCTATAGGAAATACATTTGAAAGAAATTCTAGAATGAACTTTTTTGTAAGAAACAAGTTCGTTATGTAAATTAATAAAATAATCTTGAATTCTATCGTCTAAGTTAAGTAATTTAGTTGCAAAAGAGAGTTTTTTGCCATTTATTATTAAAGCATTTTCGGCATTGTTTTCGTCGGTTTTTTCGGTAATAGCGGTTTCTGCATTATAAACAGGCATTATCGTGGAAACAGGTGCTTCAGTTATTGTGATTGGTGGCCCGCTATCTTGCACGGTAGTTGTAACGATAGTGTTTTCTCTTTCTTCTAACGCGGTAACACGTTTTTTAAGTTCTTCTAACTCTTCGTTGTAATCTTTTTCTATTTCTTTTTTACCGATAACTTTGCCTATTTTAAT
>JAFVOW010000141.1 GCA_017505625.1 Clostridia bacterium
AACGAATCTGTTTTCGTAAATAGCCATATCGTCTTCGTAAACGAAAGTGTGAACGTATTCAGGAGATGGTTCGCCATTTTTTATACGCCATAACTTTTCGTCTTTATAAGTCGCTTTTAAGGTTGCAGTATCGTATTTAGAAGCCGATTCCGCATGTTTTACTATATTCTCTTTTTTGAGATGTAAACGTGGTTCTCTGAATATTACACGAATGCTATCTAATAGAGTTGCAAAGTCGTCGGCAAGAACGAAATCGTTATTAACAACTTCAGGTTCACCTTCTTCAACAGTATAACCAAATCCCCCGTTTTTAAGGTCTTCGATTAATTTAGTAGGAGCAACTCTATAACGGCAGTTAGCAAGTTTACGTGTAAATGTTTTTAAGATGCTAAGGCTGTCATTTTTCATAATTTATTAAACCAACCTTTTCGTGAATTTTGCAATAAGTTTTTCAGTTTCTTTGAAAACGTTTTTGCCGTATAACGAAGTAATAAGTCTACTTAAATTTGCAAGCTCGTCTTTTACGAAATCTTCAAACATACCGTCTACTTTACGTAAAATTTTACGTGCAAACATAAAGTCTAACGCTTCTTCTTTAGTTCCGCCAAGTGCTACGTAAATAGGTACGAACGATTCAATTTGTACCATAATTCTGTTACCAAAACGAACGTTAAACGCATCTTTCATAAAGTCGCATACTTTTAAGAACTTATCAGTTTCTTGGTTAGATAAACGTTTTTCAGCATCGTTTTCAGCTTCAGCAAACATCTCGCTTAGTTTTTCAGCCGAAAGACTAATAGCGTCTGATTTATATTTAGTTTTAATAGGATGATTCTTTTCTTCAAAATCAATTACAACGGCACGGTCGTAAACCTTGTCGGTAATCGTAAAGGTAGAGTCGTCCGTGTTAGCAGTACCTATAAACCAGGTGTTTTCAGGTACGGTTACTAAACCAGCATCTAATTTTTCAGGTAAGGTTTGACCTGCTTGAATTTCGTGTACTCTAATCTTCCAATCTTCAGGCGGATATTCCATAACCGACAAGAAGTCTGCGAAATAGTATTCGATACGAGATAAGTTCATTTCGTCTAATACCATTAAGTTTGCTTTATCTGTATAAGATGCAGCGTAAAGATTTTCTAAGAATTGAGTAGTCTTAAAGGTTTTAGCAAATTCGCTGTAGAAACCTAAAACGTCGGTCTTATCTCTCCACGTTGCTTGAACGGGTGCAAAGAACGCTTTTGAACCGGTAAATTCTGAGAACATTCTAGGAAGCATTGATTTACCTGTACCACTTAAACCTTCTAAAATTATTAAACGAGAAGTACCTAAACCTGCAAAGAATGACCTAATTAAAGGTAATCCGTAATAAATCTTATGAACGTTTGCTGCATACGACTGGAATTGTAATGCTAGTTCGTTAAGTTGAATTTCAGTGTTCTCAGTTGCTTCTTCTTGACCCTTTTTATCAATTTTAACAAGCGCAGGGAAAACTCTTTCAGCAGAAGTTAGTTCATAATCTTCTTCAGTTGCTTCACCGCTTTCAACAAGAGTGCGTTTGTGTTCTTTATGTACTTGTTTACCGAACTTTTTAAGATGAGTAACTGCGATTACTCCACAGTAGGTACATAACTTAACGAAATAATACAAGGCAATTGCTAAAATGAATATAACTACTATGAACAACAAGCAAATAAGCAACGTGTAAATCAAATTTAAGAATAAGTCTTTAGTTTTAGCAAGGCTATCAAATGCACCGAGTAAAAATGCAACTACGGTAAATAACACAAAAACACCAACTACGATTGAATAATAAACTATTCTGACCTTTTTACTGTTTGCTTTGTGTTCTAAAATTTTGCGTTCTATTGAGTTTCCTATCATTAAGAAAAGAACAAAACCGACGATAAATAGGAAAATTACCCAAGCACCACGGCCAATGTTAATTCTATCAATTCCGAAAAGTTCTAGAAAAGATAGAACCACGTTACTTTCTAAAAAAGTTAAGTGATATAAGCGAGTGCCGTTTACTTCATCGAGCATAAACATGCCGAGAGTTGCAAGTAACAAAACGAAAAGAACGAATACGGTTCTAGACGTTCTCGACTTAAAGATGTTCACCACGAACGATATTAGTGGCGAACGTGTTTTTTTGTTTTCCATATAATTGTCTCCTTTAAATACTTTAGTATTTATTATTTTTTCTTTAGATAACTTATACCATAACTCACCATTAATGTCAATACGCTTTTTAAAATTTATATCGAAAAATATTAGAATAACGGTTATTTTACATAAAAAAACAGGCCTAAATTGATAAGCCTGTCAAAAAACTTAATAGTTTTTATTTAATTCAATTTCAATCGTTACAGAAAAAATCCGTCGATTTTGCAGCGTTGGGTTTACGTCCAACGTCGGTGTTATCATCTCGTCTATTTCTAAGTTCTGGAATAGGCGACGGGGCTACTTGGTAACGATAATCCATACCACGTCCCCTGATAAACTGTTCTATTACGCAGTGCGACGGGACTATACGAACGTTTGGATTGACAATGTTTTGATATCTAAAAAAGTCGGCGTCTTGCGGTAGGTCCTTAACACGGATATACTCTTCTTTATCGTTGGTAAACTGAACAGTGTCAGCGAGAATTTTGCGAACGTACTCGACGTTTTCGTGAAGAGAAATAGGTGCTGGGAATTCGCCGTCGGGAATAACTTCTTGCCAGTCTTTACCCGTGTACTTTTTAAGAAGTTCTACTGCCCTATGTAAATGAGTTATTTCAAACGACAAGTTTTCTTCCCAAAGATTTTTAATATACGGGTCGGTTTCCGTCATATAGCAAGACCAATACAAATAACACTCACAGTATTCGTGCCAAAGGAGCATCTCGAACCAGTCGGCATCGGAATCCATTAACGACTCGTATTGACTAACGTGTTCTTCTTCAACAAGTGCGATTTCTTGATACAGCCTGCGACCTATATCGCTTTTTGCAAAGTTAGTAACGTTCATATAATAGTTCATTGTTTGCTGTTCAGCCCCGGTGATAATCATGGTTGCAAGAACGGTAGAAACGTCAGACTCCTTAGCATTTATACTGCGTTTAACGTTATCAAGCGGACACCTGTGATGCGAAATAGTCGGGCGTCCGGGCATAATTTCAGTGTATCTTCCAACTAAGTATTCAGCGTATATTCCCTGTTCCATTTCAAGAAGATTTGCATACCTATACAAGTGGTCGAAATCTTCTAAAAGTGCGAAATCTAACGAGTTTTTAACGTAACAATCAACTTCTCGTTTAGCAAGTTCTGCCGTTAAATCTACGGCTAACTGCTCGTAACTGATGGTGTGTTCTAATATACTTTCATCCATCGGTTTAAGCAAAGAAATTTTTAGTTGTTGCTGTTTTTCGACGTTTCTAGTCATCGCAAGATTACGTCTTAAATCGTTATCGGAAACATGCCTAGCAAACTGATGAGAAAACCAGTTAGCCTCAAACTCCGTACCGTTCATTAAGATAATACGGCACTTAGTGTACGGGTCAACTTCACGTTTGTTGTACGGTTTTGGATACAGTTGTTGCCAGTTTTGAAAGGCTTTTTCTAGCGAACGTGGTTTTTCTAAAAACGGATTCATATAAATCCCCCTTTTTTATATTCTTTTGATAGAGTATGAAAAAAGGAATATTTTTGTGAAAAAAAAGCGAGAGAAACTTCTCTCGCCCTAGTATTTTATTAAATTTTTACGCTAAAGATAAAGACGGACGCAAAACTGCAAGTGTAACGTTTATGTCTTTAGCAGTCGGCAGTTGTAAAATCTCAAAAGTGTCGTCCACAACTTCAATATCAGCCGACGCAACGTCTACTATTTGTTCCCCGTTAAAGACATAAAACTTTTCCGAATTATTGTCTAAATCTCTTAAAACGACAACGTCGCCCGTCAACAAATAGTGAGGTAAAATAATTTTTGCACGTTCACCGCTACAAAAACTTTTTTGCGTATAGAGATTACCTAAATACATACAAGGTGCTAACATTTTGTAATACTTCCCATTTACGTTAAGGGCTTCTTTTAGCATAACGTCATTTACAAAATCGACATCAGTTCCCATAAAAGCATCGGTTTTAACGCCTGTATAAATATAATTTAACGCATCTATCCCACGTAGGGCAGTATTTTTGACGTTTTCGATATTAGTTTTTATGATTTGCATTTGGTCAGAAGTTAAAGTGTTGCCAACATAAACCTTTTGACAAGTAAACTTTACTCCTCCAATTTTAGCATTGTCGGTATAAATAGTTTTACCTATCAAAGATGCGTCATTATTCACTTTTACCGCATAACTAACTTCTCTAGTTTCTCCTGCAGGAATCTCTACGTTCCAAGAAAGATTTCCATTATTATTTACGCCACCGTTAGACGACGAAACAAACGACGTATTAGTAGGTACTGTGTCGCTTACCGCTAAGGTAACAGACTTATCGTTAGAATTCTTTATGGTAAATGTATAAGTCAGCTCTCCACCTAAACTAACCGTTCCGCCATAAGCCACAGAACAGGTCTTAGAAGCCGTTATTTTATATAAATTATTTACACGGTTTACTGTGTTCTCGGGTAAAGGGTCATCGAATTTATCGTAAACGTTTAATGGTCTTATAATACCAAACCAAACCATTTTACCATTAAACACGTAACGACGATCATTGTTTTTATCAAACAGTTCTGCAACAGCCATAGTTTGAATAGTGCCGTTGTCTTCATAATGGTCATAACTATCGCCAGTACTATGTATAATATCGTGACCTTCTGGTAAATCTTTATCTTCGCCAACGTAAAGCATTACGTGTCCACTAGTAGCTTTTCTATAAACTACTAAGTCGCCTATTTCTAAAGTATTAAGATAATCTTTTTCCAATTGCTTCTTTTGTTCGTCAGTTTCGTTGCCCGTGATATAATAATCAAAAACTTTAACGTCGTCTTTCGCTTGCATCAATCCTTTAGTGCTATCATATTTGATATTATAATCAAGTGCCGACATATACACGCCCCAAGCAAAAGAAGAACAATCTAGAAAGTCGGCGTTTTGATAACCGTATTCTTCTGGTTGTTTTTTGTTCATATTACGACGTTCTTCACTAGTCCCCTTGAACGGTCCCATATCATATTGAATTGCAACCCCTCGCTGTAAATATGCTTTTGCAGTGTGAACTAGTGCTTCAACTTCTTTGTTTTCGTATTTAGCGCAACCACCAAAAGTAAATAAATTGCTTATCATTAGTACCCCCGTCAAGGTTAAAATAAAAATCTTCTTTAGCGTTTTCATAAATATCCTCTTTCATAAATTAAATGTAATTATAATAAAAAAACTACCTAAATACAAGTTTTTGCTTATTTTTTTTGCATATATTACTTGCTTTTTGTCAAGTAATGCTTGCTCGAATAGAATTATACTAAACTCAAAAATAAAAGTTAATTTATTTTGTTTTTTATAGTTGTAAAGAAAATTAAAAAAGTTATGAAAACTTTTCATAACTTTTTAGTTTTTTATTATTTTTCGTAACTTTCAATCGCACTAACGATGTCTTTTTTCTTAGAAAGTTTACCGTGCTTTTCCACGCTTATTTTGTCCGCTTGTCCGTGAGTTAAATTACCTGCCCCACCTATACAACCGCCAATGCACGCCATACCTTCGATAAAGTTACCGTCTAAAATGCGTTTTTGCGCTTTTAATAAAGCAACTCTACAAGCTTCTATACCGTCGCAAGGAACAGCTTTTAAGTCAAACCCTTCCATACCACGTTCTTTAATTCCTTCTGCAACAGCTTCTGAAAACCCACAGTTTCTTGTAAAAATCCTACCGTAGTACGAGGCGTTTTCTAGTTTGTCGGGATAGTAATAAGTTAGGGTTTGAGTATCCCCTATTACCATAAACGAAAATTCATATTCGCTAGGTTCTTCTACCCTTTTAATCCACTCGCCGTCATCTTATGGCGAGCAACCTAAACAAAAAACGCTAAAACTTAGCAAAACACCGACAATTATTGCAGTCAAGCGGTTTAATCTTTTCATAAACACCACCTTATCTTTAGAAAATTATCCATCGAGCCACTTTTAATTATAATTATAACACCCAAAATATACAGTTACAATAATTTATTAAAAAATCAACAAAAAGCACGAGCAGGGCGTTAGCCGGTGTCGTGCTTTTGGTTGGCGGAGAGAAGAGGACACATCTCCACTTCGTTACGATGGCAAAGCCGAACGAGGCGTGCGAATCCGTATCTTCTCTCCGCCACGACACAAAAAAAACACCACCATTTAAGGTGGTGTGGTGTCGTGGCGGAGAGAAGAGGATTCGAACCTCCGATACGTTGCCGTATACACGCTTTCCAAGCGTGCACATTAGACCACTCTGACATCTCTCCGTATTTTTGCGTTTAATAATTTATCATATTTTTTAGATTTTTGCAACTTAATTAGTATATATTAAAAATTTTCTTTTAAAAACCATCTTGACGGCGTGGAAATCATATTATATAATAGTAATATAAAAGATTTAGGAGGTAACATTATGACTGGGTTTAACAAACAAAGCCGTTTAATA
>JAFVOW010000142.1 GCA_017505625.1 Clostridia bacterium
CTTCTTGCATAACCTCACGGCATATATCTACGCACTCGTTACAAATATACACACCGCTTGGTCCTGCTATAAGACGGTTCACCGCTTCTTTTGGTTTACCGCAAAATGAACAAAATAAATGATTGTTTTGGTCGTTTTTCATTAAATCTCCGAATTTTACGGACGTTTAACGAAGATTTCGTCGATTAGTCCGTATTCTTTTGCTTCTTCTGCCGATAAATAATTATCTCTATCGGTGTCCTTTTCTACTACTTCGTAAGGCTTACCTGAATTTTGGGCAAGTATGGTGTTTAAGCGATGTTTTGTTCTTAAAATATGGTCAGCCATAATTTTAATATCGCTTGCTTGACCTTGTGCCCCGCCCAAAGGTTGATGTATCATGATTTCCGAATTAGGAAGCGCATAGCGTTTACCCTTTGCGCCACTTGACAATAAAAATGCGCCCATACTAGCAGCAAGTCCTATACAAATAGTACTTACGTCGCATTTGATATAATTCATGGTGTCGTAAATTGCAAGTCCTGCCGTTACGCTTCCACCAGGGCTATTGATATATAGACAAATATCTTTATTGGGATCTTTACCTTCAAGATAAATAAGTTGTGCCACTACTGCGTCAGCAACTGCATCGTTGATTTCACCCGTCAAAAAAATAATTCTATCTTCTAAAAGTCTAGAATAAATATCGTAACTTCTTTCGCCTTTGTTAGTTTGTTCTACCACGTAAGGTACTACGGTATTCTTTATATCCATATATTTCCCCTTAATGAATTATTACTGTTATTTCAGATTTTATTCGGCTTCAGCTGTTTTTCCTTCTTTTTCGATAACGTTGTTAGCTTTTAAGAACTCAAACAACTTCTTTATAATGATTTCGTTTTTAATGTAATCAAGTTGACGTGCGTTGATATTCTTCTTAACGTCGGGAACTTTTTTACCTTGCTTTTCAGCCATTTCTTTTACTCTTTCTTCAACTTCGTCATCAGTTGCTTCAATTTTTTCTACTTCAAGCACTTTGTCGATAACAAGTTGCGAACGTACAGTTTTTTCAGCTTGTTCTTTAAATTCGCCTCTATATTCTTCCATGGTCTTGTTGAGATACTTTAAGTGGTCAGCAAGTTTTAAGCCTTGATAAGACATACGGTATTCCATTTCTTGAACCATACGGTCAATTTGATTTTCTATTAACGCATCAGGGATTTCCATAGTAGCGTTTTCGGTAATCTTATTGATAATTTCGTCTTCGATTTCACGGTCTGCACGGTCGTCGTTTTGTTTTTGTAAACGAGCCTTAGTTTCTTTTTTGTATTCTTCTAAAGTTGCAACGCCCGTAGATTCTTTAATGAAATCGTCGTTAAGTTCGGGAAGTTCTTTTTTCTTAATTTCGTGTAGTTTAATAGCAAAAACTGCGTCTTTATCAGCAAGTTCAGCAGCACCGTAGTCTTTGGGGAACTTAACGTTGATATCTCTTTCTTCGCCGATTTTCATGCCGATAACTTGTTCTTCAAAACCGGGAATATATTGTTTAGCACCGATAACTAAGGTTTGTTTTTCAGCAGTACCGCCTTCAAACTTAACGCCGTCAATCGAACCCGAGAAATCGATGGTAACGGTGTCGCCGTCTTGTGATTCACGGTCGGTAATATCTACTAAACGAGAATTTCTTTCTTGTAAACGCTTAACGTCTTCGTCAACGTCAGCCTTTTTTACCTTATATTCTTTTTTGGTGAATTTTATACCTTTATAGTCGCCTAAAGTAACTTCAGGTTTAACGGGAACAATTGCAAGTAAGGTAATTCCCTTATCGCTTAAATCTTTAACGTCGATTTCAGGTTGTGAAATAGCAAAGATAGAAGGTTCTTTGTTTAATACTTCTTCATAGTATTTGGGGAAAGCGATATTGATAGCGTCTTCAAAGAATACGCCTTTACCATAAGTGCTTTCAATTAAGTGTTTGGGAACTTTACCCTTTCTAAATCCCGGAAGAGAATATCTTGACTTGGTTTGTTCGTAAGCCTTAGATATAGATTCGTTCCATTCTTGTTCATTGAGTTCAATAGTGATTTTTACAGTACTTTTTTCTGCTTTTTCAAAAGTATACTTCATAATATTCTCCTGACTTTTAAATTCTTAAACATTTTATCATAACAATTTATAAAAGGCAACTTATTTAACCCTTTTATTTATGTTTTTATCATATCTTCGTGCATATTCGGTTTTACGATTACTGACTTATAGTCAGTATAAGTTACAAAACCTAGCGGACTTTGGGGTGGTTTTTTGACGTAACGTTTTTCGGCGAAAACGACTTCGGTTTTATCGCACTCTCTATCGGCGGAAAAATACGCACATATCTCAGCACACGTTACTATAATTTTATCGGATATTTCTTTACCTTGAACCTTTAATAATAAGTGTGAAGAACGTCCGTTTTTAGTGTGAAACCACATATCGGATGGGTGTGCTGATTTTATTAGTGCATCGTTTTCTACGTTATTTTTACCAACTAGCACGTTAAACCCCAAAACGTCGTAACACCTAAACATTGCACTATCTTTTCGCTTTTGTTTTTTTACTTGTGTTTTTATAAGCCCTAAAGCTTGTAGTTCTTCGGTTAAGTCGTCTAGTTCTGATTGGGTTTTGACTACATTTAAAATATTAAGTAAACCCTGATAATATTCGGCTTGAGCGCTAACGCTATTTAACTGTGGAATAATAGCGTTTATTGCACGCTTTTGCTTATTATATTTCTTGAAATAATTCTCGGCGTTTTGTGATGGACTTAAATTTTCATCTAGAATAATTTCTAATTGCGAGCCGTCGTAGTAATTGTCTAGAACCACCTTTTTTTCGCCGTTTTTTATTCTATATAGGTTAGAGATAATAAGTTCGCCTTTAATCCTATTTTCTTCGGAATTTTCGGCGTCATTTAGTCTTGCTTTTATAAAACTTATTTTCTTTTTAGTTTTCTTCAAATTAGCAGTTAAAACGTTAAAAATTCTATCTTTTTTTAGTTTGAAATTTTTAGCGTCGTTTTTGATTTGATAATAGTATTCTTCGGCCTGATACAAGGTATCAAAGTACGCTATTTCACCGTCTGCCGTTTGGTAAGGATGAGCAAAAACGTCTACACCACCGTTAGACATTTTTACCACACAGGGCGATGAATTTTCCGAATAACAAAACTCTTTTATAAACTCAAAAAAAGAAGTCTCATCTATGATTTCTTCGCCATGTTTTTGCTTATATAAAAATACCAACTCGGTTGCCGTGCTAGTTGCTATTCCTTGTACGTTTTGAGTTATAAAATTAACTAAATTCCCATCGTTATAGGTTTTAAGTTTTTCTTTTAAGTAGTCGTTGGACGGCAGTAATTTACCGTTATCAGGTGGGAACACGTAAGGTTTTCCAACAATTAAAGGCCGTACACCATCATCGAACATGTTTATACCACGATTCCCGCCTAAAACTTTGCCCTGTTCAGTTAAAATAACGTTACTATATCTACCCATAAGTTCGACGTATAAGCTGTATTCCTTTTCATCAGAAAACTCTGCCGTGTTACATAAATCTATTTTTACTATTCTATCGTAACCAACGAGAGATATTTCTTTTACCCTTGCCGATAATAGGTGTTTTCTAAGTAACATACAAAAGTTTGTTGCCATTAAAAGCCCTTCCTTTTCGGTTTCGGTTATCCCTATTCTAGGAGAACCGGGGTTTACTGACAACAACAATTTTAAGGTGGTTTTGCCCGTAAATAGAGTAAGAATTATTTCGTCGTTATCGGGACATACAATTCTATTTACTTTTGCGTCCTTAAATATATTATTAAGTTCTAGACATAATCTTCTTAAAGTGTAAGCATCTTGTGGCATAGTTTTAACACGTAAAAGTCTTGCCGTTTAGATAAAACAGACAAGAATTTTCTTCAAAATTTAAGGTTAGTTTTTTAGCGGTAAGGACTTGTGATTTTGCTTTATTAAGTCTATTATACTCATTGTTTCCATACTTGCTATCCCCAACGATTGGATTGCCGATATGGGCAAAATGCGCCCTTATTTGATGCGTTTTCCCTGTAAATAGTTGAACTTCAATAAGAGTGCTATCTGTAAGTTTTTTTATAGTTTTATAGGCAGTTTTTATTTTAACCGCACCGTCTACTTTTTTATCGAAAATTTTGACCAAACTATTTACGCTATCTTTAATTAAATACGCAGTCATTATATCGGACGGTTTTTTCAAAAACCCTACTACTTCTGCGTGATATATTTTGGTAAAAGTTTTATTTTTGAAACCTTTTAATAACTCTTTTTCGGCGTCTTGGTTTAATGAAAAAATCATAACGCCGTCGGTGTTTCTATCAAGTCTATGAATAAACCCTGCGTTTTCGTGTTCTAATTTTACGTCGTTAAAAACAGTTTCCGACGTAAAACCACTAAATTTATAAACAACCAAAACGTTATCATCAAGGTAAATAATGCGATGACTTTCTCTTTTTAATAGATTGTAATAAATCTCTACAACGTCGTTTTTTTGCAAAGCAACGTCAGTTTTAACACGAACGCCATTAACCTATACGTCTTTATCTCGTAAAAGTTTCATTAAAACCGAATATGATAACCCGTCTACGTTATTAAGAGTTATTTTTGATAGTTTACCGTCTTTTGGCGACGTGAAAGTAATCATATTACCTACCTATAAAAACAGGACTTCGAGTTTACGAAGTCCTGTGGTGTTTTAGTCTTCTTCTTCAATTTTTTCTTTAGGTTGAACAAAGAGAAGTATTATCAAAATAATCAAGCAAATCGTACCTGCTGATAAGAACACTACCGACCAAACGTTATCTTGTACGAAAGTGTTTACAGGTCTAACGATAGTGGGAGCATCTTTTACTTCTACCGAAGCTGTAGCAGTTGCGCTTCTTACCGATGACGTACTAGATACCGTACATTTAACAACGAACTTACCCGTTCTATCAGGCGTAAACGTCAATTGACCGTCGTAGTTAATATTTTGGATATCTTCGTAGGTAAAGCCTTCGGGCATAACGTCGGTTTCGCTAACTTCAGACGCCTTAGGAATACGAGTCCAAGTTTGTTCCCAATCACCTACAGGCAACTTACTTGCGTCAGCGTTGTAATATAATTCGTAAGTGGGTGTGTAACCGTTAGCCGAAACGTTGAACTTAGAAACGGTATATTTTGTTCCTACGTAACCTTTGCTTTGGTTAACAGCCGTTATGTTAATGGGAGCGTTATCTAAAATTTCAAACGAGAACACGTACGCACCGTATTTACCCATTATTCTGTTGTTAGAGTCGTTTTCATCGAAAGTATAGAAATCTTCGGTACTCATTTTGTCGCCGTTGATATCTTCAAACACTACGAAGAATTCGTATTTACCAGCCTTGTCGGTGGGAATTTCTAATTTAGAAGTAGTGCTTGTAGTTTCAGGCGTTCTATAATGAACGGTGTATTTTAATTGGCTATAAGAAGTGTAATCATCATACACGAAATTTTCTAGTGAAGGAAGTTTTACTTTATCGCCTAAACGTATACAATATTCTTTACCGTTGTAATCTTTAAGCGTTGCTTCTTTTAGCGCTAGTTTATAGCTTTCAAGTTGTTTTTCAACGACGGTAGCGTCTTTATAAACAGGAGCTGTGTTTTGTACGCTTTGTTTGTCGCTAACTTCAAAAGTGAAAGTTTCATAAACGTTTTCAGCATCGCCTACTGATAATTCTTGGTTACCTAATTGCTTAAATACTACCGTTTTGGGTTTATCTTCGTTAGAAATCCATAAGTTGCTAGATTCTTTTACAAATAAGTCAGCACCTTTTAAGGTTTCTAAAATTGAATAAGCTGTAAACGAATAGGTATATAATTCTCCTTTATAAGCTTTTAGTTTATAACCATCAGCAGTTTCAACGTATGCAGTGTCGTTTAAGATAATTCTTGCTTTTGCTTGGGTTTTAATTTCACCGTTTTCTAAAACGAAGGTTTGCTTATAAGCACCGGTCGTATCTAAATAATTTTGGTCTATAGAATTGATTGCAATAGTAGACGTTTGAACACCCGTTTTTAAGTTTGCATTAATAGTAACGTTTTTAGCAACGCAACCACCTGCATTACTTACTAGATATTTACTAGCATCGCTACCAACGAAAGATTCTTTGCCATTAACTGACGCTTTCATTGTATTGCCGTCTACTGCAAAATAAATTTTAAGAGATGTTTTGTCTTCTACCCCTAAAGTCGTAGAACCATTAGTTTCATTGAAAATAACTGCACTACCATCAAATTTAACGGTGAGTTTATGTTTTACAGTGGTGTAAATTTCGCCTTGGTCGTCAACGTTACCGTTTACGTCAAACGATGCAGTTTCAAAACTAACGGTAAGACCTTCAACGTTATCGCCGAGGGTTACGTCAAAGGCTAATGCGTTTGCAATAACGTAGTTAGATAAAACTACCGACCCGTTGTTACCTACGGTAAATACAGCTGAATCGTTTTCGTACTTAGCTTCTTTATAAGTACCGGTAAAATGCTGAATATCTTCCGCCATTACCGTCTTAGGCGAGAAAATTAATAGACAAGAAAGCGCCATAAAAAACGCTATTGCCACGGTTAATATCATTTTGCTTAATCTTAATTGTTTCATATTTACAAGTTGCTCCTATAAACTCACAATAATACTATCATATTTTACACGAAAAATTCGATATTGTCAATATAGTTTTAATATTATTTTAAAATAATATACTCAAAATTTGCTAGTTTTTTCTTTGGAACAGAAAAATCGGTAAATTCATATTATAAAGTAAAAATTTTTATGGGTTTTACTAATGACGTTATTCTTAATTTTAACAGCGCTAACCGTAAGTATTGACTCTTTTTTTTGCGGATTTTCCTTGTCTTTTTCAAGCAAAAGAAGATTGCCAATAGTTGTAGTTATCACTTTAACGGTTTTCGTAATGTGTTTTATCACTAACTACGGCGTTAAATTCTTCTCTACTTTTTTAACTGAAAAAAGCTCGGTTTTTGGTGGCTTTATTCTTATTCTCGTAGGAATATATAACTTAATAAAAAAAGATAACGAACTTACGTTTAACCAAACGCTTAAAACAGCTTTATTTTCGGGATTTGCTGTTGGGCTTGACGGCGCTGTTGCTAATTTATCGTTATCTTTGATGGGTATAAATGCTTTTTACGTTCCTGTAACTATTGCCGTTATGCACGGCATAACAATTTACCTTGGCACTTTGCTTTCTAGTAAAAAACTTCAAAAAACTAGGGCATTAAAACTTCTATCACCATTAGTATTAATATTTTTAGGTGGCTATAAAATTTTGATGGTCTTTTTATAACACTAGCACTATTTACTATTAAAAATTTTTTTCATTTCTACAGCGTCTACGTCTTGCGTGCCTGCCGATTCACTTACGATATAAGGATATAGCTTAAGGTTTTTAAGTGCTATACTTAAAGGTTTAAATTCCGGTCCGTAAACGGTGTCTTCAAACGTTAAATGTCTAACTTCGCCTTTTTTAGAATATTCTATCTTAGAAAAATGCGAGTGGAAATTTACCATCTTTTCGTAACCTAAATTATCTATCATATATTGCAAGAGTTTTTGGTAGTCTTCTGCTGTTTTTAACGAGCCATGTTCTCTTGCGTTAATATGACCAAAGTCTATAGCGGGAACGTAGATTTTATCTATTTGACAAAATCTAGTAATTTCTTCTACCGTGCCTATTTGACCGAGTTTTCCCATGGTTTCGGGACAATAAATCAAGTCATCTAGCCCACGTTCGTAAATTTTATCTCTTAAAATTTTAAGACGCCTTTCACACAACGAAACAGCTTCCTCTCTGTCCATCTTGCCTTGCGATGCTGGATGAAAAACCACCCTTTTACCGCCCATTAGTTTAACTTTTTCAGCAGAAGCAATAACGTAATTATACGAATTTTCTGCCTTTTCGTCATCAGGATTAGAAAAGTTTATGTAGTAAGGTGCGTGAACGCTTATCTCTATTCCGTTATCTTTAAACGCTTTACCAATTTGAATAGCCTTTTCATCTCCCATATTAACTCCACGACCAAAAGAATATTCAAAACAGTCTAAGCCCATATTTTTTACCCAAACTGCTGATTTTTCAGTTCCCGATAAACCTGCAAGTTCAAATGCAAGCGAATTGCCACTAGGACCAAATTTAATATTATCCATTTTTCTTCACTTCCATAACGTCTTTTCTTAACTGCTTTTTTAGAGAGTCTAAGTCGTTAAATTTACAAACGTCTCTTAAAAATTTTTCAAATTCAACGGTTATCGTTTTGCCGTACAAATTTTTATCAAAACCAATTAAATGTGCTTCTAAAATTACTTCTTCTAGATTAAACGTTGGTCTTGGTCCGTAGTTAATTACTGCCTTATATTCACCGAAAGGCGTTTTTACATTTCCTTTATATACGCCTGATTTTAGTTTTTGTTTTTCCCCGTCGATTAAGACGTTTGCCGTAGGAAATCCTATTGTCTTCCCCACGCCCCTATCTTTTATCACCTTTTCGGTTACCGAATAGTTTTTACCTAACAACTGATTAGCTTTTTCTATATTCCCTTGTTCTAATAAGCGTTTAATCATTGACGTAGAAATCTTTTCCCCGTCAGTTTCAACTACTTTTAAGAAGCGAACAATTTGACTGTGTTTTTTTGCGTATTGTTTTATATAATCTACGTCGCCACACCTATCTTTCCCAAAACGATAATCTTCGCCACAAACATATCCTATAACGTTATAGCGTTTGTTTATCATATTGAGAAAAGCGAGTTTTTTCATTGACAAAAGTTTTGGCGTTATTTTTAGAAACTTAACGTCATCAACTCCTAAATTTTTATACAAAATTTCACGCTCGAAATCAGTATAAACAACTTTATCATTTGAATTTGACGTATGAGATTTAAGGTTTCCCCTAAACGACACAACCGTTAGAGTAGCATTATGAAAATCGGCAAGTGCTTTTGCCGATTTAATAACCTCTTGGTGTCCAATATGCACGCTATCAAAATATCCTAGCGCAATTATGGTTTTTTTCTTATCTAACATACGATGTTATTCTTAGTACTCCGTCTTTTGCTTGTCCAATTCCCCAAAAATCGTCTTGGTTATATACTCTATAAGTTCCGTCTTTATATCCGTGATTTTCAAACACGCCGTCAAGTATTTTTTGCGCTCTTTCACTAGACAAA
>JAFVOW010000143.1 GCA_017505625.1 Clostridia bacterium
ACGCTTGAAGAAAAGTTGCAGTTTACCGAAAGTAAAACCCGTAACGAAAGCGCACTTATTAAAGAAATTTTATTCTATATACACGAAAATTTTAAGGGCGACGCCACCCGTAAAGGCATAGCAAAAGCGCTTGGTTATACCGAAGCGCATATATCGAGAGTATTCCATAAATATTTGAGAATAAACGTAAGCGAATACGTAAACGAACTGCGCTTAAACTACGTTAAGCAAGAGCTTAAAGACGACGATACCCTTACAGTTACCCAAGTTATTTACGAAGCAGGCTTTAAAAGCCAACAAACCTATTACAGAGTAAAAAAGGCTCACGAGAATTCGTGAGCCTTTTAGATTATTCAAATAATCTGTTTACGAGTTTTTGTTCGTATGCCGTTATGCCTTTGATTGCGCAGTATTCGATTTCTCTATCGAGTTTTTCTTTGAGCCTTTCGATAAGGGCATCGTCTTTAAGAATTTTTACTGCGTAGGCAAGTTTTATTCTTAAGTTGGTTAAGGTGTTTACGTTGTTTAGGTATTTATCTAAATCTTCTACTAAATTGTCGGCTGTATCTTCGTCGTAATCAAAAGTGCAGGCATTGTATAGTAGGTCGGCGCTAACTGCGTTTTTATAATACTTTGGCATACTGTCAAGCAAGCCTTGTAGTCTATCGGATACCTTTTTTGCGTTTTCGTAGTCGGCCTTATCAAGATAATAAGAATACCTTGCGTTTAGTAAGTTGATAAAGATATTTTCAGTTTCGGGTAGTTGGGGTAAATCGAAGTAATACTTTTCGTCAATTTCGCTTGGGGTTTTGCCCGAGTAAATTTGAGCCTGTATAAACATTAACGATATTAAAACTTTAGAATAGTCGTCTTTATCTTTTAAGCCTTTGATTAACGCACCGTCGTTACGAACGCCTTCACTTACTACAGGTAATAGCGTGCCGAGTAAGAAGTAAATTGAAACGGGTATCGATGCCGAAACGAAACAAAACCAAAATAGACCTAAATACTTTGATACGAAGATTGACGCTATACCGATAATTAAAAAGATAATTGAACTGTATATTCCACCGTAACTCATTTTGATTAGGCGTTTTTCAATGTCTTCTTCATACTTAGGTAGCATTTCGGTTGAGCCTGCTTCATCAAAAAGCAAGTAGAATTTAACGGCGAGTTTGCCGTGTTCTTTGATAAATTCTAAAAACCATATACGCATTGAAACAAATTCAAAGCCGTTTTTCTTACCGGCGTGGTAATGACCTAATTCGTGAAAAATGGTATTTAGTAGACCAAACGCCACAGCGCCCACGATAAAGTATAGCACTACTTGGAACAAACTATCGGCATAGAAAGTATTGTTCGCTATGAGCGTGATTGCAAGCACCGAAAGCACCGTTACGCCAAGCACTATTATATCGTTTATTAAACTCTTTCTTTTATTCATTATTCCCTTCCTTGACTTTAAGATAGCCTTCTAAATTGTCGCTTTCACTAACCGTAATACTTTCGATATTAAGG
>JAFVOW010000144.1 GCA_017505625.1 Clostridia bacterium
ACTCTCATATCGGAATTTGATTTTATTGAAGATATGATGGTGATTAGTGGCGATAAAAAAGTGTTTTTAACACATGGACACGTGTTCAATAAAGACAATTTACCTAAAACTAAAATTGACGCTATAATTTACGGACATTTCCATACGGGCTTTATTGAAGAAAAAGACGGTGTTGTTTGTGTTAACGCAGGTTCTATTTCTCTTCCTAAAAATAACACTGAAAATAGTTATATAATACTTCAAGACGGAGTTATTACCCTTAAAAATTTACAAGGTAAAGAGCTAAATAAAAGGAAGATATAACAATAAAAAAATACAAAGTGAAGCTTCTTCTGTTTTTTGATTTTAAAAAATAAACGCTTTATTTTTTAAAAATAAAAAATTTGCGCATCAATTTTTTAAAAACTAAAGAAAATACAAAATTTAATACATACGTTGACTATAAGCGTCGTGATATATATAATTTACTGTATAGTTAGGCTCAAAGTGCCAAAGGGATAAAAAAATGATAGAGATTAAAAATTTAAAAAAGGTTTATAGAACTGAAGGGCTAGAACCTGTAACAGCGTTAAATGGGGTATCCATTAAATTCCCCGAAAAGGGTTTAGTGTTTTTGCTAGGACGTAGTGGTTCGGGTAAATCTACAATGCTTAACCTTATCGGTGGTTTAGATTCTGCAGATGAAGGCGAAATTATCGTAAAAGGTAGAAGCAGTAAGGATTTTACACCTGCTGACTTTGATAGTTATAGAAACACTTACGTTGGTTTTATATTCCAAGATTTTAATATTTTGGAAGAGTTTACTATTGCTGAAAACATTTCGCTTGCATTAGAACTTCAAGGGAAAGAAGCCAGCAAAGAAAAAGTAAACGAACTTTTAGAAATGGTAGATTTAGGTGGTCTAGGCGATAGAAAACCGAACACTCTTTCTGGGGGACAAAGACAAAGGGTTGCAATCGCACGTGCGCTTATTAAAAACCCCGAACTTATAATGGCAGATGAACCGACCGGAGCTTTAGACTCTAAGACGGGACAACAAATTTTAAACACCTTACAAAAACTATCTAAGGAAAAACTCGTATTAGTAGTTTCGCACGATAGAGATGCAGCCGAAAAATATGCTGATAGAATTATAGAAATTGCCGATGGCGAAATCATTTTGGATAAGACTAAGGAAGTGGTTTTTGCTGAAAATTTAAGTGATAACGTAGGCGTTATCGGCGGAGACGTTATTACCATTAAAAACGGCAAAAAAATGACCGAAAAGGAAATTGCTGATATTGTAGAAATTATTAAAAAATCAGACGGCGAAAGCGTAATCACTTTAGGTAATAAAGACGTTCCCGAAGTAAAAAGGGTGTGTCGTATAAAAGAAGAAAGCCGTGAAACGTTTAGGGCAACTAAAGACGATGACGTTAAAGAGTTTAAAGGTGAAAAACCTCAACTTATACAATCTAAGCTTCCCACAAAACAAGCGCTTAAAATGGGGCTTAGCGGACTAAAAGCAAAGCCTATTAGATTTATATTTACCGTATTTTTATCGGTAATGGCGTTTTGTATTTTCGGTGTATTTTCAACGCTAATGTTATTTGATTCTAACTATTCGCTATCAAAAGCGTTAGAAGAAAAGGGGTATCAAAGCGTTACCATAGACAAATATTACGACTTTACTAATAGAAAAGTTTTAGTTCATACAGACGGCACTGAATCAGTAGAAAGAGAGTCGGCTTCAACTAAAAACACGTTATATAGTCAAGAAGAATTAGAAGCTCTTAACGCTAATGGTAAAGAGAGTTATGCGGGCATATTTACTTTAAGTGGCAATTGTCCTAATACGGCGATAAACGAACACCCAATTACGATAAAAGACGTTACTTTACAAAACTTTACCGAAAACGGTAAGTATTTCAGCTTTAAGTCGTTGCAAGGTTTTTCTGATTGTGGCGCTGATTATATGACTCAAAATGGCTTTGAGCTTTTAGGTGGCCATTACCCGGAAGAAACTGAGTCTAATTGTGTAGCAATTTCAGAATACGTTTACGAACTATATAAATACTGTGGTCAAGCATATAAAGTAGGTTCTAAAACTGCATATTTAGACCATGAAGAATTTGTTAAAGCAGACAAATATCTTTCCTTAAGCGTTAGAAGTATTGGCGATATAAAACTAAAAATTGTAGGTATTTATAGAGTTTCAGATTTATCTGAATTTGAAATTATTAAAACTTTCAATAACAACACTTTAAGTAATACTGAAAGACAGGCGTTAGCAGATAGATTTACTGATATTATTTTTAACAGTTTTGATACGGTTGCTTACGTTAGCACGAGTTTCTATGAAGACCACAAAGACTTAGTTCCACGTGAATCTATTCAAATAAGAAGTATTAAAGGTAAAGGCGTTTATATGGACACGAAGCCTGACATTAGCAGAACGGGGGCTGGTTCTCAAGAATTCTTTGCCGACACAACGTACGAATATAATAAATCTAATTTTGCAATTTATAACCTTAAGGGTGAACGTGCAGAATATCAAGCAAAAAATGATGAAATATATCTTCATAAAGACACCTTCCTTAAACTTTTAGCAGGTGTAGGTGGAACGATTGATAATATTACTGAAGCAAACGTAACGGCTCTTTCTAACGTTAGATATCACGTATTAAACACTGATAAAAAGGAAACACAGCTAAAAGTTGCAGGGTTTTATGAACTAATTAACGGTGCGGTTAACGGCGATACTCCGTATCTTGTTACTACCGAGTTTATGTATACTTACGCAACTATCGCTGAATATAACGTTACTCGTACAATAACCGATTACGTAGAAGTTGAAAATCCCAAATACAACTACGTTATATCTAGAACGGACACTTCGCTTGGTCAAGTAAGACGTATGCTAGAAGAAAGGGATGAAGCAATATTTAATATGCGTAACAAAGACTACGACGTGTTATTTAACGGCGAGATTATAAGCACAGTAAACCAATTACAAGCAATCTTTTTAGTAGGCGGTCTTGTAATGGGCGTATTTGCAGCCTTAATGCTTCTTAACTTTATATCGTCCTCAATAGACGCAAAACGTAAAGAAATAGGTATTTTAAGGGCGGTAGGTGCAGGTAAATCAGATATATTCAAGATATTCTTTACCGAGTCAATGTTGCTTGCCGTAATATGTTTTGTGTTAGCGTGCATCTTAGCATTTGTTGGAACTATAATCTTAAACGCTGAACTTGCTAAGATATTTGGAACACAACTACTGTCGTTTGGTGTTGTAAATTTAATACTAATATTGATAATATCAATGTTGATATCGTTTACGGCAACCTTGTTCCCTGTAGTTAAAGAATCTAAGAAATCACCCGTAGAAAGTATTAGAGCATTATAAAAAAATTAACAAAAAGAACTCGAAAAAACTTTTCGGGTTCTTTTTTAGTGTAAAACGCATTGACTTTTATATGTTTTTGTGATAAGATAATTAAAACTAAATAAAAGGCTATGAAGAGAAATAGTAGGTTACTTGTGTTTTATAGAGAGAGGGCGGTAGGTGAAAGCCCTTAAATAAAAGTTACTAAACCCATCTTGGAGCTACGTTACGAAAGGCGGTTGTATACTAAGTAACGTCGGGTTCTCCCGTAATAGAGAAACGGTATAGTAGTACCGAAAAGAGTGCGGAAATTTTTCCGAATTTAGGTGGTAACACGGACTTTAATTGAGTAGTTCGCCCTAAACTAATTTGAGTATTAGTTTAGGGTTTTTTATTTAACAAATAAACGGAGGTACGTTTGTGAAATTATCAAAGTTAGTAGGCGAAAGATTCAAAGAAAAACCGTCGGATTGCGTGGTAGAAAGCCACGCCTTAATGGTAAGAGGCGGTTACATGAAATACGTTGCAAGCGGTATTTATTCATCTTATATGCCGTTAAAACGCATCACTCGTAAAATAGAAAACATTTTACGAGAAGAAATGGATAAAATTGACGGGCAAGAAGTACAGTTTCCCGTAGTTATGCCGGCTACGATATGGCAAGAATCGGGTAGATACGAAGCAATCGGCAAGGAAATGGTACGTTTTAACGATAGAAATAACAGTCCTCACGTTCTCGGTATGACGCACGAAGAAGCGGCTGTTCATTTAGTTAGAGAATACGGCCAAACGTACAATAACTACCCATTTATGATTTATCAAATTCAAACTAAGTTTAGAGACGAAGCACGTCCGAAAGCAGGTCTAATGCGTGTTAGAGAGTTTACTATGAAAGACGCATATTCTTTCCATACTAGCCAACAGGACTTGGAAGAATACTACGATAAATGCCATAAAGCTTACGAACGTATATTTGAAAGAGTAGGTGTTCCTGGAGTAATTTCCGTTGCTTCCGACTCGGGTATGATGGGTGGTAATATCTCGCACGAATTTATGCTTTTAAGCGATATAGGTGAAGATTCTATTGCTATTTGTTCAGAGTGCGATTACCGTGCAAATATGGAAGCAGCCGAAAATATTAACGACTATGTTAGAACTAGCCCGTCTGAAGAATTGACCTTAGTTCATACGCCTAATAAGCACACGATAGAAGAAGTTTGTTCGTTCTTAAATAGTAGCGAAAGGAATTCATGTAAAGCAGTAGTTTATCAAAGAAATTCAGATGACAAATATATCGTGCTGTTCTTGCGTGGCGATTTAGAAGCCAACGAAACAAAACTAACAAATTATTTAGGATTTGATATTCACCCCGCAACAATTACCGAAGATTGTGGACTGAACGCTGGTTTTATCGGTCCTGTTAAATTAGAAGGCGATTTTATCGTACTTTACGATAATTCGTTAAAGAATATGAACAACGTCGTTTGTGGTGCTAACGTTATAGATTACCACTATACGGGTCTTGACGTAAGTAGAGACTTAAACAGCGTAGAGTTTCACGATTTTGCAAAAATTCAAGAAGGTGGAATTTGTCCTAAATGCGGTAAACATGCTATCAAAATTTCACGTGGTATAGAAGTCGGTAATATTTTCCAACTAGGAACTAAATACACTAAATCTATGCAAATGACTTACGTTGATAGCGACGGAAATTCACAGTATCCTATAATGGGATGCTACGGCATTGGGGTAGGTCGTCTTGCCGCTTCTATATGCGAAGCACATCACGACGACTATGGTCCTATTTGGCCTAAAGCAATTGCTCCGTATCAGGTACATTTATGTGCCGTTCGTTCGGACAATCAAGAAGTAAAAGAACTTGCCGATAAATTATACGAAGAATTGCAAAATAAGGGTGTAGAAGTCATTTACGACGATAGAGACGTAAGTGCTGGCATAATGTTCTCGGATGCCGACCTTTTAGGCGTTCCCGTAAGAGTTATTGTAAGCCCTAGAAACATCAAGCAAGGCGTTGTAGAAATCGTTGCTAGAGATAAGAGTTTTAGTGAAAGTGCACCTATTGACACGGCGTTAAACGATATTATGAAACGTTTATAATAACAAAAAAGAAAAAGGATAACGAAAAATTTCGTTATCCTTTTTTTAAGTATTTAGTTTCAATAATTATAATTTAAGAAATCGTTTTATGTAGGCTTCGTTGTAGTTTTGCATATCAAGAAGAATAAAGATATCAACACTACCAAAATCCCAATCGGTATAAGTTTCTTTAGAAACTTTTGCGCCAAAACTAAGATACGCACGTATTAGCGGGGGGAGAGAACGTTTAATCGCTTGTAAATCTAATTCTTCATTTTTAAGATAATCTAGCTGGCAATCTTCATTAGCGGTAATATCGTAATCAAGAACACTGTAATTGTTAGAAAGATAAGAAAACTCTTTAACGTATTTAGTTTTATCAGTGCCGAAAAAACTTGCTTCACCTATAATATATCTATAACCACTATCTTTTAGGTAGGTTATAATAAACCTTAAAAGGTGCATTAAAACCGTAGAATTTCTATACTCTCTTTTTATTACGGCACGAGAAAGTTCAGCAATACCTTCTCCCGTGTTTTTTAGGTCGGTAATATTAAACTCGTCTTCGCAAACGAAAGGTTTAGCCTTTGGCAAATCATCTGACGTAATAACTCTATAAACGCCTACCACTTCGTTAGTTTCGGTATCAATGCAAATTACTTGCTTTGCATAATCGTCGTATTCAGTATAATCTAGTCCGTTTTCCAAAACTAGGTTAGGCTGGTATTCTTGTAGCATATCCGTGTATCTAAGTGAATATGCCTTAAGTTTTTCTTGTTCGGTTTCAGCGAATTTAGTAATAAATTTTTGTTCCATAGTAATACCTTAACTATATTTTATCAGTAAAAGAAAAAATATGCAAGTGAATACGAAAAATTTTTGATACCCATTGACAAATCACGTCAAATTTGGTATTATATACATAACCTTTTGTTAAGGAGAAATAAATATGAAAGTTTTAGTTTCTACAGATACTTCGTGCTTAGTTAGTAACGAAGTATTCAAGAACTATGATATAAGCGTGTTCCCGTTAAACGTTATAATTGACGGGGAAGAATTTTTAGATGGCGTAACTATCAATCAAGAACAACTGAAAGTCGCTATGCGTTCGAGAAAAAACATTAAAACCTCTACTCCACCATTAGGACTTATTTCTGAGTATTTTGAAGAGCAACTAAAAAAAGGGTACGACCATATTATACACTTTACCATTTCAAGCAAATTATCGTCAATGAACGACTTATTCAAAAACGTAGCAGAAAAAGAGTTTAACGGTAAAATTACCGTTATTGACAGTTTAGGCTTGTCTTTACCGATGCTTTCTTACGTTTTCTATGCGTATAACCAGGTAAATCTAGGTGTTTCGCCGGAAGAAATAGTGAAAGTAATCGAAGAATCTAAGCTTGATAACAAGGTAATTTTTATTCCCGAAAATCTCACTGCACTTAAAAACGGTGGTAGAATATCGCCTAACGTTGCTTTTATAGGTAACCTTTTAGGAATTAAACCCGTAATAACATTAAAAGAGGGTTCTTTAGAAAAAATTGATACAACTCGTCGTGAAAGAAGATATCTCGTCGAAGCCGTAAAGCAAATGACTAATGATTATCCTATATCTGACTACGACTATTGCGTTATTTCTTTTGATACTGCCGAATACGTAGTCAAATCTGTTTATGAATGTATGGACGAGTTGTTTGGCGAAGATAACTACGTAAAAGGTTTAATACCTATAAACGTGTGTGCTCACTGTGGACCTGGCACTATAGGAATAATCGCAACTAGAAAAATGGGTGGCGTTTCGTTAATAGATTACATAAAATAATAAATAATACGTAAATAAAAACTCGACTTATAAAATTATAAGTCGAGTTTTTTGTTGTAATCTTTTTATATAGTTTTAATAGTTTTTCTTGGACATTTAGTAGCACAAACGCCACAGCCTGTACATTTATCGTAGTTTATAACTGCAAGGTTATTAACCATTTCAATAGCACCTTGGGGACAGTTTTTAGCACATAATCCACAACCGATACAACCAACCTTGCAGGCGTTTATTACGTCTTTACCTTTACACTCTGACGAGCATGCTACGTAAATTTTAGCACGTTTAGGTATAAGGGTTATTATCTGTTTAGGACAAGCCTTTATACATGAACCACAAGCAGTACACTCGGAAGGGCAAGCAAAAGCAACGCCGTTGTTGATTTTAATGCCTTCAAAGGAACAGGCAACGGCGCAATCACCACAGCCTAAACAACCTTTAGAACAAACTTTATCACCGCCAAGAGTTGCGTTTTTGGCTTGACAGGTAGAAAGTCCAATATAGTCGAATTTAACTTTAGAAGCGTCCAAATCTCCTGCGCATTTAACAACCGCCATCATGGGCTCGGTATCGTTTACGGTAGCACCCAAAATAGTTGCTATATTTTGTTTGTTTTCTTTAGAAGTTGCTGAGCAAGCATTGATGTCGGCTCTACCTTCAACTAAAGCTTTTGCAAAGTCAGAACATCCTGCAAACCCACAACCACCACAGTTAGCCCCCGAAAGGTTTTCAGCAACTTCGCTAATACGAGGGTCTTCTTCTACTGTGCAAAATTTGTTTATTAAAAGAATAAGTATAGTGAAAACTAATGCAAGTACTGCAAGAATTACTAACACTAAACCGAAACTTGACCAATTAATAGGTTTTAATAATAAGTTCATAGTTTGTTCTCCTTACAGTGAAATCATACTAAATACGTAGAACGCCATTGCAATAAACGTAGCAGTAATCATAGCAATCGGGAAACCTTTAAGGTGTTTATTAAAGGGTGCATTTTTAAGTTTTTCTCTTAAACCACTCATTATAACTATTGAAATTAAGAAACCTATGCCACCGAAGAAACCGTACGCAACTGAGTTAAGCAATCCCATAGAAGCAAGGCCTAAGGCTTCAGCAGTACCAACGTCGATAACAAGCTCAGCAACACCTAAAACGGCGCAGTTAGTAGTGATTAATGGAAGATATATACCCATAGAGTTATAAAGAGTTGGTGAGAATTTTTTTAGTACCGATTCAATCATTTGAACAAGTGATGCAATAACGAAGATGAACACGATAATTTCTAAATATTCAAGACCTAAAGGTACTAATATGCTAGTATAGATGGGGTAGGTTATAAGACAAGTAAGCGTCATTATAAAAGTTACTGCTACACCCATACCAAACGCCGATTTTGTGTCCTTACTAACTCCTAAAAACGGGCAAATACCTAAGAACTGAACGACTACAAAGTTATTTATAAACGTTGCTGTTAGGGCAATTAAAAGTAAAGTTCCCATACTTATTTAGCCTCCTTTTTAGCAAGTTTCTTTTGAATTTTGTTCACCACGTAATTAAATATGGCAATAAATAATCCATAGGTTAGAAACGCACCTGCACTAGAACCAAAAAAACCTATAGAGAAAGAGTTAGCGTTCCAAATGGAAATATCGAAAATAGAGCCGTTAGATAAGATTTCTCTAACTGCACCCATAAGAGTCATAGCACCGGTAAAACCTAAACCCATAAATAGTCCGTCTAAGGCAGAGTCAAAAACGGGGTTTTTGAAAGCAAAACTCTCTGCACGACCAAGGATAATACAGTTAACAACTATTAGTGGTAGATAAACACCTAAAGAACTATAAAGGTCGGGTAAGAATTTATCCATTACAAGTTTTACCACGGTAACGAACGTAGCGATAATTAGAATAAATGCAGGTATTCTTACCGTGTTTGGTATAACGTTTTTAAGTAAAGATATTAAAACGTTAGAGCAAATCAACACGAAGGTTACCGCAAGGCCCATACCGATACCGTTAGATGCAGCAGTGGTAAGAGCAAGAGTAGGACAAGTTCCTAGCACTAAACGCAGAGTGGGGTTACTGAAAATTAAACCGTCAGAAGCAATCTTTTTTAACTTTCCCATACTTAACCTCCTATAACCAAAGAAACCAACTGCAGTGCAACGTAAACCGAGTTAGATGCGGCGTTTGCCGATTTTGTTGCCCCTGTTACAATTTCACTAATATCTTCTTGAGATTGTGTTGCCGATTTACCGATAAAGCTTTGATACAGTCCTGAAAGTTTAGCCATAAGTGTTTGTCCTGTATAAGAGTCTTCAACTACGTTTCTAACTTTTAAGTTTATATCTATTGCGACGTATGTTGTAACCGTACCGTTAGAATAACCCTTTTTACCCGTAGATAAAACGAGATAATCGTCGTTACTAAGTTTATAACAAGCTTTTATAACGCCAAGGTCGTTAAATTCAGTCATATCAACGGTAGATAGGTCGATTGTTTGTTCTAACTTAACGTCTTCGCCAGAATAGATTTTATTAATTGCACGGTTAATACGTTCCTCTTGGGTTACGAATAAAAGGTCAGATAAAATTGCTAATAGACCACCACAGAGAAGAATAATAGAAAGCATAACGGTTATAGGCTTAACGTATTGTTTCATATTATTTAGCCTCCTTTTGCGGTTTTGTATAACCAAAAGGTTTAACTGTGGAAATTTTGTCGATAAGAGGAACTAAAACGTTCATCATTAAGATTGCAAATGAAGCTGTTTCATATCCTGTGAAGTGACGTAATATCGAAGTTAAAGCGCCGAATAATATGAAGAATATAACGTTGCCAAACGTTGTTACGGGATTTGTTACGTAATCGGTAGCCATAAAGAAAGCGCCAAACAACAAACCACCCGATAAAATCGCAGGTAAGAAAGCGTCTATAGTGCCGTTAAGTAAAACAGCAACAATTCCTGCAACAGCTACGGAAATTATAGGTAACCAAATTTTAATAATCTTCTTTACTGCAAGATAAATTGCACCGATTAAAATAGCAATTTTACAAGTTTCGCCTATACAACCAGCAACGCCCGTACCTAAAAGAAGGTCAATACTAGATAAAGAAGACCCGTCGTTTAAGAAACTTTGTAAACTTGTAGCACCGGTTATTACCGAACTGTTTATTGCACCGATAGACGGAGCTACAAAAGTGTTCATAACCGTAGTGAAAGAAATAAAAGCAAAAATTCTTCCAGCAGCTGCAGGGTTAACAAGGTTATAACCAGTGCCACCGAAAAGCATTTTAACTACGACAATAGCAAATATACTAGCAAATGCTGGTATGTACAAATGTGCATTTGCGGGTATGATTAAAGCGATAATTAAACCCGTTACAACCGAAGTATAATCAAACGAAGAAATTATATCTTCAAATTTTTCTTTTATGGCTAAACGGTATACGATTTCAGAACCAACTGCCGAAACTACCGCAACAAGTATAGTAAGTAGAGCAAAAATACCGAAATAGACTATACCCATAATGACTGCGGGTAAAAGGGAAATACAAACGTTTTGCATTATCTTTTTCGTAGAATTACCACTTCGTACGTGTGGAGAAGTCGAAAATAGAATGTTAGACATTATTTTCCCTCCCTTTGAGATTCTTTTAACTGAATTTCTCTAATTTTGCCTTTTGCAAAATTGAAGCTTTGTACTAAAGGACGTTTTGCAGGGCAGTTATAAGCACAAGAACCGCATTCTAAGCAATTAAGAACGCCGTATTTTTTTGCCATCATATAATCACCGGCTAAAACACTTTTTTCTATTCTAACGGGAACAAGGCGCATCGGGCAGTTATCAGCACATCTTCCACAGTTGATACAGTTAGTAGGTTTATCAACGTTTGCTTCGTTTTTTTCTAGTACTAGTAAACCCGAGTCAGTTTTTCTAGCGTATTGGTCAAGGCTAATAAGTGCTTTACCCATCATAGGGCCACCAGCAACTAGTTTTACGGTATTTTCCGATTTACCACCACAGTATTCTATAATATCGTTAAACGAAGTGCCGAGCGCAACTTTTAGGTTTTTAGGATTTTTAATTCCAAGACCACTAACAGTCATAACTGTTTGGGTAAGAGGAATATTAAGGTCTATTGCTTCGTATACGGCTATCATAGTTTTAATATTTTGAACGCATGCACCTACGTCGAAAGGCATTTTACCACACGGAACTTTTCTTCCCGTAGTGCAATAGATAAGATGTTTTTCGCTACCCATAGGATATTGTTTTTTTAGTATTACTACGTCCAAATCTTTGTATTCGCTGAATAACTTTATGGCTTCAGGCTTGTTTGCTTCTATACCAATAATGATTTTATTAATATTAAGCGCCATAGCCGTATATTTTATGCCTTTATAAATATCGTCAGTACGTTCTAGCATAAGGCGGTAGTCACAGTTAAGATAAGGTTCGCACTCAGCACCGTTAATAATAAGAACGTCTAACTGAGTTTTAGGCGAAAGCTTTACAGCTGTTGGAAATCCTGCACCACCTAAACCTACGATACCTGCAAGTCCAATTCTTTCTATTAAATCTTTAGGCTCAAAAGAAGTCATTTCTTCTAAGAAAACTTCTTCATTTAACCCGTCGTTTTCAATGACGACGTGTTTTTGTTTTTGTCCCATAGCGTTTACGATATCTAAAACATCAACGACTGTGCCCGACACCGAAGAGAATACGTTAGCAGAAATTGCACCGCATGACTTTCCGATTAACTGACCTTTCTTTACTTGGTCTCCAACGTTTACAACCGGAATAGCCGGTGCACCGATATGTTGGGACATACTAATAAATACTTTACCAGGTAACGGCATATTTTCAATAGCCAAATTCTCGGTAAGGTATTTCATGTCGTTTACGTGAATACCGTAAGGATAGTTTTTTCCTTTTCTGATACTCAAAGTGTTTCCCCCTGAAAATAAAAGATTCTTTTGTTTTATTTGTCCGTTATTGTTTTTAACGGTAATTTTTTTATTAAAAGATATGTTGCTAAACCCACTATTAACCCTGAAACTATTGCAATTAAAGTAAGATAGGGTAGATATGATAGATATTCCCAAGTATTTGTGATTAAACAAAATACAGTATTCTGAATGGCTGAGTTTATTACAGCACCAAATACACTAATTGCAGGCAAACTGAAGTTTTTAGTAAAATATACCAAAAGCGTTTGAACGCCACAAGACAAAAGACCCGCAGGTAACGAATATAAAACCCCCGAAAGATTACCTGAAAAAACGCTACCCAAAAGTATTTTAACTGTCATAACCATAAACCCATACTCGTATCCTATCGCAACGATAGTAAAGAGTATGAACACGTTAGAAATACCCATTCTTGCACCAGGGATAAACAGTGGAGGAAATAAGTTCTCAAGCATAAAGGCTAACGTAGATAATGCTGATAATACAGCCGTAATGGTAATCTTTTTTATAAACTTGTTTCTCATAAACGCCCTCCCGTAGAAGGTTCGCTTTGAATGGGAACAAGTGGTAAAATTTTTAGACCGTGAGGTAAACAGTAAATAACGCCACTACCTGAAGATATTTCAAAAAAATCTACACAATCGTGATTAGGACAGTTGCTGTCGATAATTTTTACGGTAAGATTATTTGTGTTATAAGAAAGTTTATTATAAGAATTTCCGTCTACGTAAAGCGTAATAGTATTATGGTTTTTATCGTGGGAGAGTTGATAATTTTCGTTTAATACAGTAATTTGCTCGGTAGAAAACTCAAAAGTAAAAACAATCTCGTTGTTTACACTCACACTAAACCCGTTAGGTTTATCCGTTTTAGGTAGAATAATAAAGAAAACGAATAATAGTGCCACCGCACACAAAATAAAGGTGTATAAAATTAAATCTTTTACGTGAAATGGTTTAGACTCGATAAATTTTGAAACTAATTCAGTAGAGCCTTTTTCTTTTTTCAAAATTATACAACTCCCGTTTTTGAGTATATAAAAACAGCTCGGGAAAGCCAAGCTTTCCGTAAGCCGTTAAAAGAAAGCAACTAATTTTTATGTCCTGATAAGGAAAAATAATCAAACTAAATACAATAATTGTTAAAATATTCTGTTTATATCAAAATCTTCCCCACTAAACTACGGCTTTATCAACACATAGATTAAGTTTATTATACTATAAATACGTATAATTTACAAGTATTTTAAAGGTTTTTGAGCGTAAAATTTAGGTAGTGAAGGGCATACCGTCATATCAAAAACTATAAAATTATTCCGCCCACAAAAACTGCAACGCACGCAAGGATTGCAACCACTATTAAAGAACGTTTGCATATAGAAGAAACTAGTGCAACAACCGTTCCTATTAACGCCGTGTAAAAATTTCCGGTCGAATAAAAAATGTAAGGAAACGTCATAGCAGAAAGCACTGTGTACGGAACGTAGTAAAGCAAATTATTTATATATGGCGATTTAATTTTTTTACGAATAAACGCCATAGGAATTACCCTAATAATATAGGTAACAAGAGCCATCGCAAGCACTAAACCAACCATTTTAAGCATTATCTCTTTCCTCCTTTTTTACAGGGAAGAAATAAGCGATAACGCCAGCCGAAAGAATTGCGCTTATAATAATTGCAAACCCCGAAGACACGGATTTAAGAATTGGTAAGTAATAAAATAAGCAACTAATCCCCGCACTTAAAAGCACTGCAAATAACACTCCTAAATTTTTTGTTGACGGCGGAATAATTATTGCAATAAACATAGCGTAAAGGGCGATACCTAAAGCATAGACAACGCTTTGTGGTAACAAGTTTCCCGCAGTTGCACCGAATAAAGTGCCAAGAGCCCAACCGATATAAGGTAAAAGTGCAAGTCCGTAAAAATAGTTTTTAGATATATTATTAGGTTTTGAAACTGCTATTGCAAAAATTTCATCGGTGATAAAAGTAGACGTTAATAGCCTATGCTTGAACGTAAAGGAATCATCGGTTTTTTGTGATAGCATAGTACTCATCAAAAAATACCTAGAGTTAATGACGAGTTGAGTAGCGATGATTTCTATAAACGAACCCATAGTTGCAACGATTGTAAGCCCTGCAAGTTGACCAGCCGACGTAAGGTTTGTCATAGAAATTAAAAGGCTTATTAAAATCGGGACACCTAGAATACTCGCTTGAACACCAAACGCAAAGGCAACGGGAAAATAGCCAAGACCAATAGGTAACCCGTCTTTAACACCGTTTTTAAATTTTAAATTGGAAAAACAGTTGCTCATATTACCACCTATTTTATAACATAAAATATATTATCACATAAATTTAATTTTTGCATAAAATTTAAGCCATAATTTTGCATTTGCAAGAAAATATAAAAGATTTGCAAAAATTTATATTCTTTTGTTTATTAATTGTGCTAAAATAAAAATGATAAACAAAATTTTATTAGGAGAAAATCATGCAACCAATCGTAGAACCGGTAATATTTGATGAAGATACCTTTGATACTCATTTTCACTGTTCACGTGCCCACGACGTAGAAGAATCGATACAACTTTATAAACGTGAAATGGAACTCATCGGCTTAAAAAAATTACTACTATTAAGTATGACGTTTCACGCACCTAGTAGATACGATTACGATACTAACGTTAAAAACGCTTGCATTAAACTTCAAATGGATAAAAGTGTATACGTTTCGGCATCGGTAAAACACTTTCCAAATTTAACTGAAGACGAAGAAAACGATTATTTACTTAAACAAGTAGAAGAATTTTATCAAGCCGGCTTTGACGGTATGAAGTTTTTAGAAGCCCATCCCACTATTAGAAAGATTTACGGGCCTATGACGGGTAAACGCTACGAAAAGTGTTTTGCGTTTTTAGAAGAAAACAATATTCCGATTACAATGCATAACGCAGACCCGAGAAAGGGTTGGGATAAATCTAGATGCACTCAATGGGAAATAGAACACGGCAGATGTTACGATGACAGTATGCCGTCTTTCGATGATTGCATCCAAGATATAATGCTTTTAATGAAAAAATATCCAAAACTCAATCTTTGTCTTGCACACGGTGGGTTTTTAAACGAAGAACAAGATAGACCGACTTTGAAAAATTCCTAGGCGACTATGAAAACACGTCGGTAGACTTAACGGGAGGACCAGGTTGCAACTACGCAAAAGACCCCGATTTCTTTATACCATTTATAACTAAATATCAAGACAAGTTTATTTATGGTAGTGATACGTATAACTCCGCACCGTACGATTACGAAAACTGGGAATACGATATACAATATAGACCAAGGCTTGCTAGAGATTCCTTTCAATCGGACAAGAAAAACTGTGACTATGCAGGTAGAAAGTACGACGGTATGAACTTACCAAAAAGCATTTGCCGTAAAGTTTTTTGGGAAAACGCTATCAAAAAATACGGTGAAAACCCAAGAAAAATGGATATTGATTGGTTGCTTAAAGACTTAGAGTGGAACGAAAAATTTTACACTGAGCACGAATTTAAATCAGCCGACCTAAAGAAAATAAGAAAACTACTAGAAAAATAATAAAGGAGAAAATATGGAACCAATTGTAGAACCTGTAATTTTTACGGAAGACACCTTCGACGTGCATTTTCATTGTTCAAGAAAACACGATATAGAGGAAACTATTGAACTTTACACTCGTATAATGAAACTCATAGGCTTAAAAAAGTTTATGATATTATGTGCAGCGTTTCACTCGCCCACTAAGTTTAATTATGATACTAACCTAAAAAGTGCTTGCGTTAAAAGGGAAATGTCGCCGAATGTTTACGTTTCAGCGTCATTTAAGCACAACTTAGATAATTCTATAGAAACCGAAGCCAACAGCCTATTAAAACAAACAGAAGAATACTATCAAGCGGGCTTTGACGGTATGAAAATGCTTGAAGCACACCCCACTCTCAGCAAATACGTTGGTATGATGTGTAGCGAAAGATTTTCAAAGGCCTTTGCCTTCTTAGAAGAAAACAATATTCCTATTTTAATGCACGTTGCAGACCCAAGGAAAGCGTGGGATAAATCTAAGTGTACTCCTTGGGAATTAGAGCACAATAGATTTTACGATGAAAGTTTACCAACTTTTGACGAGTGCATAGACGATATAATGGACTTAATGAAAAAGTATCCTAAACTAAATTTATGTCTTGCACACGGTGGCTTTTTATGGGAAGACACCGAAAAATCCAAGTTTGAAAAATTCTTAGGAGACTACGAAAACACGTCGGTAGACTTAGCAGGAGGTCCGGGATGTTATTTTGCGCAAGACCCCGACTTCTTTATACCGTTTATTACTAAATACCAAGATAAGTTTATTTATGGTAGCGATACATATAATTCAGCACCTTACGATTACGCAAATTGGGAATACGATATACAGTATAGACCTAGATGTGCAAGAGACTCATTTGCGGGCGATAAGAAAAATTATGATTACGCAGGGGATAAATACGATGGTATGAATTTACCAAAAAGTGTTTGTCGTAAAGTGTTCTATGATAACGCCATAAAAAAATGGGGTGAAACACCTAGAAAAATCGACGAAAATTGGCTAATGAAAGAACTAGAGTGGAACGAAAAATTTTATGCTGAGCACGAATTTAAGTCAGCCGACCTAAAGAAAATGAGAAAACTATTAGAAAAATAATCAAAAGGCAAGGGGAACCTTGCCTTAATATTTTTTAAATTTTTAAAAACCTTATAAAAACGTTTGACTTTATCGATTTAGCGTGCTAAACTGATAAAAAATAAAAGTGATAAAGGAGAAAATTATGGAAATTTTTTCTGATAAAAGGTTTGAAAAGTTTTTTAATGCAGTTGCCAGCTTAAAATCTAAAGACGAAGTTAGGAAATTTTTTGAAGACGTTTGTACTATTAAAGAAATTGAAGATATGGCTCAAAGACTAGAAGTTGCCGAACTTTTAACTAAGGGCAGTAATTATCAAGAAGTGGTAAAATCGACGGGTGCAAGCACGGCGACTATTAGTAGGGTAAATAAATGTATCAACTACGGTGCAGGTGGATATAAACTCGTGTTAAATAAGGACGGTGAGAAATAATGAAAGATATTTTAAGCGTTCTATCCACCGAAGAAATAACAGCGCTATCGCTTTGTTCGTTATATCAAAAAAACGGTTACGCTAAATATCGTATGAGTAAGTTTGAGGAGTACGATTTATACGTAAAGAATAAAGACTTTTTGGTGTCTGAAAACGTAATAACGTTTACTGATACTGATGGAAAGTTAATGGCGTTAAAACCTGACGTAACTTTATCGATTATAAAAAACAGTAAAGACCAACCCGATTCTAAAATGAAGGTCTACTATAACGAAAACGTTTATAGGGTAAGTAAAGGCACTAAAACGTTTAAGGAAATTCGCCAAGCGGGGTTAGAGTGTTTAGGTAAGATTACCGATACTGAAATTATAGAAGTATTATCGCTAGCATCCAAGAGTTTAGAAGAAATATCTAATAGTTATGCCTTAGAGATTTCTCATTTAGGAATAGTAAAAGGCGTATTAGAGTATTTTGAATTAAGCACCGACACTAGCAACCAAATTATAAAATTCTTAGGCGAAAAGAATTCGCAAGGCGTTGTAGACGTTTGCAAACAAGAAAATCTTGGCGACAAAGATACGTCTTTAATAGAAAAACTAGTAACCGTTTACGGCGAGCCTAAAAAAGTTCTGAAAGAAATCGAACCGTTACGCTTAAATCAAAAAATTAGCAAAGATATAGACCAACTTTCAATGGTACTAAAAGGTCTTGAAGGTGATAAAAACGTTCACGTGGACTTTTCAGTGGTAAACGATATGAAGTATTACAACGGTTTTGCGTTTAAGGGTTTTATTGATGGAATTCCTTCTGGTATTTTATCTGGTGGTCAGTACGATAGATTAATGAAAAAAATGGGCAAAAATTCACAAGCAATCGGCTTTGCCGTATACCTAGACGAACTAGGTAAACAAAGTGCTAACTAGGGGGCGAAAGATGACTAAATTTCTAAACGTTGCCCTTCCTAAAGGAAGACTAGGCGAAAAAGTTTACGCTATGTTCGAACGTGCGGGCTTTGAATGTCCGTCAATTAAAGAAAACAATAGAAAACTCGTGTTTGAAAACACCGAAAAAGCCGTAAGATATTTTTGGGTAAAGCCGTCAGACGTTGCAATTTACGTAGAACGTGGTGCAGCCGACGTGGGTGTGTGTGGTAAAGATATTCTTTTAGAATATCAACCTGACGTCTACGAACTTCTCGACCTAAAAACCGGCGTATGTAGTATGGCTGTTGCGGGCAAAAAAGATTTTGTAGACGATAGAAACAAAACCCTAAAAGTTGCTACTAAGTTTACTAACATCGCTAAAAACTATTACTCGAAACTCGGTAGAGATATAGATATAATTCATCTTAACGGTTCTATAGAACTTGCTCCTATTTTGGGGCTTTCCGACGTAATAGTCGATATAGTAGAAACAGGTACGACGTTAAAAGAAAACAACTTAGAAGTAAAAGAAAAATTCGTTCCGATAAGTGCAAGGCTTATTGCTAATAAATCGAGTTTCAAGTTTAAAAACCAAGTAATAGAAAAGATAACTAAAAGTTTAAGAGAACAAACGGACGTTTTATGATTAAAATTATATTAGATAAACTTACCAATAGAAAGGAAATATTTTCGGTTACCGAACAAAAAGTAGATGTTTCAAAGGTTGTTAAAGATATCATTGAAAACGTCAAAACTAACGGCGACAAAGCGTTAAAGGAATATACCTTAAAATTCGATAAAGCCGAAATAAAAGACCTAAAAGTAACAAGAGAAGAAATCTTAGACGCAG
>JAFVOW010000145.1 GCA_017505625.1 Clostridia bacterium
CCGTGTGGTATTCGTTGCAACGCAATCGCACCTGGATTTTTCGTAACCAACCAAAACCGTGCGTTGTTATTTAACGCTGACGGCACGCCTACTGCTAGAACAGGTAAAATCTTAAACGCTACGCCCATGAAAAAGTTTGGCGAAATTAAAGACCTTTTAGGATGCTTATTGTGGCTTGCGGACGATTCTGCAAGTGGTTTCGTAACAGGTACTGTAATTCCCGTAGACGGTGGTTTCTCGGCGTATAGCGGTGTTTAATAGTTATAAATAAAAAATTAAAAGGAGTAGATAAAACTACTCCTTTTTTGTTGTAAATTTAATTATTCGGCTAAGAGATTTTTAATATATTCAGTAAGAATTTCAGCCGTTTTATCGTTTACTGCTTGATTGGGATGTCCGCCTTCTCCAGAAGGTTCAGCAGGTGTAACAAAAGAAATCTTTTCATCGCCAAAATCATCTATTGCACTGTTAATGGCTATTTTAACGTCTTCATCAATACTCATCATACCGTAAGTTAAAACTATATAAGCGTCGGTATGATAACCTCTTATTAGGTTTAATAAAGTAAAGTAATCGTTTGCGAGATTGTGCGAGGGGTTTTGTGCTAGATAAGCTGCGTCGTTAGTGCCGAGATTTATAACTACAACGTCAGGTGATTTCTCGTAGATGTAATTAACTTTTTTATTGGCGCTATACCATCTATATAAATTAACCATTGTGGTGCTTAAGTACGGGGTAGAGTTAACGGCTATACCTTGAGTTGCAACGAAAGAAAAATCGGCGTTAAGGTTTTTCGCAATAGAGTAAGCGTAGGTTTTACTAGCGTCGGTATTGTTAACGGTTTGCGAGCCGTGTCCACCGTCTAAAATACTATATCCAACGGTAATAGAATCGCCTATAAACTCAATAAGTAAGTCACTTTTAGCAGTAGCCTTAGCAAAAGAACTTGCTTTGACGTTTTTAATTGCTATAACACCGATGTCTTGAGGAGATGCTTTAACTATTCTTGCTGTATGGGCAGTGTTAGAAAGATTTTCGGCAAGAACTACGTCGCTATTTGAAGAGTTTGTTAGTTTTATGAAGTTGCCTTTGTCGTCGTTGTCTATAAATACTCTAACCGCAACGGCTTCGCCTTTGGTAATTACTGCATCGATTTTTAGTTCTGTGCCGTAGAAATCAAATTCTATAGCCGTACCAGACATGTCTAAAAATAAACCTTCGTTACTCGTATACGTTCTGCCGTATTGATTGAAATACTCGGTGTCGGTGTAGGTTAAAATATTTTCTTTATCAAATTGCTTTACGGTTACAGTAACAGTTTTATTAAAATCATCGCTTTCTATGCCTTTCCACGACGGTTTAATAGTTATTTGCGTTTGACCAACAGCTTTTGCTATGATTTTGCCGTCATTTATTTCAACAACTGAAGTGTCCGTTACGGTATAAGCCCAACTAGCATCAGTATGTTCGGTGTTTTTATAAAATATTACGTTATCTATTGTCGCTTGGTCACCAACACGCATAACAGTGTTTTCATAAATACCACTCTTTAACAAAATTTGCGGTTTATTGTCGGTGGGTAATTTAACGGTAATCTGACAGGTGTCGGTTGCTTCGCCAACCGTCGCCGTGATAGTTGCAGTGCCTAAACTCATGCCAACTATTTTTCCGTTTTGGTTAATTGAAACGACGTTTTCATCAGAAGACGACCATACAACTTGAAGTTCAGTGTCGTTTGGTGTAACTTCCGCTGTTAGAATTTTAGAAGACAATAGGTCAATTTTCATAGAATTTTGTGTTATGTTAACCTCGATATCTGCGCTTTGACAAGACACAAAACAAAAACCACACAACATAAACACAAGAGAAGCTAATAATAAAAATATTTTTTTCATAAAAATTTCCTTTAGGGTTGTATGCAAAATTATTGTATCATGAATTATAATAAAACGCAATACCAGAAATTAAAGGTTGCAAACTGAAAAAAACGACCTAAAAGTGTTAAAAATTAACAAAAATTTGCGTATAGCGAAAAAAAATGTGAAAAATTTTCAAAATTTTTATAAAAATGGTGTAAATTTACTTTACAAAAATTATCGAAAGTTGTATATTATTAGTGTCGAAGGACATAAAGTTCCCAAGACGTTAAATATAGCTCATCATTTTCCCCCTTATCATATATTATTCAGGAAGCAATGACACAAAGTCGTTGCTTTTTGAATTTTTAAACGGGTCATTGCTTCCTTCTCCTACGCAAAGGCTACGGAGCACTAGTCCGTCAAGGAGGGCAAAGTCAAAGTCGTGCAGTCCGCAATGACACAAAGTCGTTGCTTTTTGAATTTTAAATTGCTTTCTTCAGTGCATCTTTTTATGTTTTGCGAGAGCTTCCTTCTCCTACGCAAGGGCTACGGAGCACTAGTCCGTCAAATAAAATTATAAAAATACTTGTAAAAATTCTAAAATGTGGTAAAATAAAAGAAAAGGGTAAAAATGGAAAAAACTAAAAAACTAGTTGTACTAAAAATAATAATATCAGTTTTATATGTTTTAATAAATGCGTTGTTGTTATGGGAATATTTAGACATTGTAAGTATAACCGATGCAACGAATAAAGGGCTATCGCTTGCCGTCTATCTTGTTATAATCGTCTTGATAATAGGCAACATAGGTAATTTAGCTGCGGTAACGCTATCGGTAATCGGGTTAATTATAAGTGTCGCAAAAGGCTACGGAAAAGGTAACGTTGTGTTTTTTGTGCTTGGCATAGTTTTACCTGTATTAACTGAAGCGCTATTTATACTGTTATGCGCGTTGGCTAACTAGAAGGAAAAATTATGGATACAAAAGGGAAATTAGCAAGAGAATATTTTGAACAAGGATACGCATGTTCGCAAGCAGTTGCGTTAGCGTTCACAAAAGAACTTAATATGAGTGAAGACACGGTTAAAAAAGCACTTATAGGTTTTGGTGGTGGATTTGGTAGACAACGCTTAGTGTGTGGTGCGGTGTCGGGTATGACTTTCGTTTTGGGGTGCTTAAAGTCCGACGGCCACGATAAAATGCCTATCTATAAAATAATACAAGACGCAAGTTCTGAAATTAAAGAGAGAATAGGCTCGCTAATTTGTGCGGACATACTAAAGGGTAAAGTAGAAGTTAATACGTCTGCTGTTCCCGATGAAAGGACTAGTGAATACTATAAAAAACGCCCTTGTGGAGAAGTGGTAGAGATTATCGCCGATATTACTCAAAAATACTTAAATAAATAAAGCCTTTTAAAAATCAAAGAACGCTAAGCATTTTGCTTGGCGTTCTTTGTTATTATGTTCTTATAGACTGTTAAGAGTTTCCATGACGTAGTCGGTAAATTCGGCACACGTTGCGCCGTCGGGTCTACCTGTAATTTTTAAGCGTTTTTCCTTAAAGCAACAAATATCTAAGGCACGCTCCAATTTGTCGGCTTTATCTTGTTGGCCTATATGAGATAAAAGCATTACGCACGCTCTTAGCATTGAACACGGGTCGCTATAATCGCCTCTACCTTCTTGTATCATACGTGGTGCTGAACCGTGAATTGCTTCAAACATAGCGTATTTTTTACCGATATTAGCGCAACCTGCCGTGCCTACGCCACCTTGAAATTCGGCTGCTTCATCTGAAATAATATCACCGTAAAGGTTAGGAAGTAGTAAAACCTTAAAATCTCTACGACGTTTTTCGTCAATGAGTTTTGCCGTCATAATATCAGCATACCACTCGTCGGTTAAAATTTCGGGGTAGTCTACCGCAACTTTATGGCAATCTTCTAAAAAATTACCATCGGTGGTTTTAATTACGTTGGCTTTGGTAACTAGAGAAACTCTATTCATAGAATTTTTTCTAGCGTATTCGTAAGCAAGTTTAGCAATTCTAGTAGAACCCTGTTTGGTGGTTATAGTAAAGTCAACGGCAAGGTCGTCGGTAACGTTAAATCCTGAAGAACCTACAGCATAACCACCTTCGGTGTTTTCTCTAAATATTACCCAGTTAATGCCTTTTTCGGGAACACGAACAGGTCTGATATTAGCAAACAAGTCAAGCGCTTTTCTCATAGCGACGTTAGCCGATTCAATGTTGGGCATGCCACTGCCTTTTTGGGGTGTAGTGGTAGGTCCTTTTAATATAACGTGGCAAGATTTTAGTTGTTTCATTACGTCATCGGGAATTGCTTTTAAGTGTTTTATACGGTTTTCTAGGGTTAAACCGTTAATGGGAACAAATTCTACTTTACCGGCATCAACCAAATCTTTTAGCATAAACCTTAAAACTGATTCTGCTGATTTAGAAATAATAGGGCCTATGCCGTCGCCACCGCAAACGCCTATTTTTAGTACGTCTAATTTATCGTAGTCGACAAAATCGCCTTGAGATTTCATATCTTCTACACGTACGAGTTGTTCTTCTATAATTTTAGAAAATTTTTCTAAAGCAAGTTTTATGTTTTCGTTGTAATTATCCATTAGTTTTCTCCTTTTTTGGTGTAATTAAGTAATCCACCTGCGAGTAAAATTTTTCTTTGACGGGTGGTAAGGTTAAGGTTAAGTTTAATCTTTTCTCCGTTAGTTAGGTCGTGCAAAACTAAACTATCTTTAGAGTTTACTGCATCTTTTAGACCTAAAATTTCTATATCGTCGTCTTGGTTAATTTTATCGTAATCGCTTGGGTTTTCTAGAGTTACGGGAAGAATACCAAAGTTTATAAGGTTAGCAGTATGAATTCTAGCAAAACTTTTAGCGACAACGCATTTAACACCTAAATACAAGGGAACTAATGCAGCGTGTTCTCTAGACGAGCCTTGACCGTAGTTTAAGCCACCTAAAATAATACCACCGCCTAACTCTTTCGCACGGTTAGGGAAATCTTTATCGCAAACGGTAAAACAGAATTCGCTAAGTTTTGGAACGTTAGAACGATATGGCAAAACTTTAGTTCCTGCAGGCATAATGTGGTCGGTTGTAATGTCATCGCCAACTTTTAGTAAGAGTTTGCAACTTAAGTTTTCCTGCATTTCCTTTCCAACGGGAATAGGTTTAATGTTAGGTCCACGTAAAACTTCTAAATCTTTTGCATCTTCTATGTTAGCGGGAAGTTCTATCATGTTGTCGTTAATTACGAATTTTCTAGGCATTACGATTATTGGGAAATCTCCAAGTGTTCTTGGGTCGGTCAAAACACCGTTAAGACAAGAAGCTGCGGCAACTTCAGGTGAAACCAAATAAACTTCAGCATCCGCAGTTCCGCTACGTGCAAGGAAATTTCTGTTAAACGTGCGAAGACTTACGCCTTTGCTGTTAGGCGAGAAGCCCATACCGATACAAGGACCGCAAGCGCATTCTAAAATTCTTGCACCAGCGTCAATCATATCAGAAAGCGCACCACAGTTAGCAAGCATAGTATAAACTTGCTTAGACCCTGGAGAAATTGACAAACTAACGTTCGGGTGAACTTTTTTGCCTTTAAGAATTGAAGCAACCACTAGCATATCGTATAAAGACGAGTTGGTACAAGACCCGATACAAACTTGGTCGATTTTCATGCCTTGAAGTTCGGTAACTTCCTTTACGTTATCGGGTGAATGAGGACAAGCGAGCATAGGTGAAAGTTGTGAAAGGTTAATAACGTAACTTTCGTCGTAAACAGCGTCTTTATCAGCAAAAATCGGTGTAAAATCTTGTTCTCTACCTTGTGCTTTTAAGAATTTTTTGGTAACTTCATCCGACGGAAAAATAGAAGTGGTTGCGCCGAGTTCAGCGCCCATGTTAGTAATGGTTGCCCTTTGTGGTACTGATAACGATAATACGCCTTCGCCAGAATATTCTATAATTTTACCAACGCCACCTTTAACGGAAAGTGTTTTTAATACTTTTAGAATAACGTCTTTAGCGCTTACAAAATCTTGTAATTTTCCCAAAAGTTCGATTTTAACTATCTTGGGCATGGTGATATAGTAAGCACCGCCACCCATTGCAACTGCAACGTCAAGACCACCTGCACCGAAACCTAGCATACCCATACCACCGGCAGTGGGTGTGTGGCTATCCGAGCCGATAAGTGTTTTACCGGGAACAGCAAATCTTTCTAAATGTACTTGATGACAAATGCCGTTACCAGGACGTGAGAAACGTATACCGTGTTTTTTTGTTACCGTTTGAATATATCTATGGTCGTCAGCGTTTTCAAACCCTGCTTGCAAAGTGTTATGGTCGATGTAAGCAACCGAAAGTTCAGTTTTTACACGGTCTATGTTCATTGCTTCAAATTGTAAATAAGCCATAGTACCCGTAGCGTCTTGCGTTAAGGTTTGGTCTATTTTTATGCCTATTTCATTGCCTGCAACCATTTCGCCGTGTAGTAAGTGTTCTTTTAATATTTTTTGTGAAATCGTATATCCCATAATTTTCACCTATTAGTTTTTAGTAAATTTTCCGTTAGAAAGACGTGCTATTATTTCAAAAAGTTCGCTGTCGCTCATAATGGTTGTTCTTCCGTCAGCGTAAAGTAAATCTATTTCATTTTTCATTTCCACTACTAACGGGTCGTTTTTGTTTATCTTATTTTCATCGCTGAGTTCAAAAGTAGAGTTAATCCAATAAGCTATGCCTGCAAGTCCAGAAGTGTTAGAAATAGAAACTTCAGGCGCTCTACCTAAAATAGCTTGCGTATCGAATATGTTATAAATTTCAGCGTCTTTCATAAGCCCGTCAGCGTGAATACCTGCTCTCGTGATATTAAAGTTTTCGCCAACGAAAGGAGTCATTGACGGAATATCGTATTTTAGTTCTTTTGAAAAATAGTTAGCAAGTTCAGTAATAACGCTTAAATCCATACCGTCGGTATCTCCACGAAGCGAAGCGTATTCAATCGCCATTGCTTCTAATGGAACGTTACCCGTTCTTTCTCCAATACCAAACAGTGAACAGTTAACGGCGCTAGCACCGTAAAGCCATGCGCTAGTAGCGTTAGCAACGCCTTTATAGAAATCGTTGTGTCCGTGCCACTCTAGCATTTCAGAAGAAACCGATGCGTAATGTCTTAACCCGTAAACAATACCGGGAACGCTTCTAGGAAGCGCAACGCCCGAGTAGGGAACACCGTAACCCATCGTGTCGCACATACGGATTTTTACGGGAATTCCAGCCTTGTCTGAAAGTTCGTGAAGTTCGTTTACGAAAGGTGCTACGAATCCGTAAAAATCAGCACGAGTAATGTCTTCTAAATGGCATCTAGGACTAATACCAACGTCAAAAGCCGATTTTATTACACCGAGATATTTGTCTAAGGCTTGCTTTCTAGTTAAACCAAGTTTCTTGAAAATATGGTAGTCCGAACAGGAAACTAAAATACCCGTTTCTCTAATTCCGATATTTTTAACCAATTCAAAGTCTTCCTTTTTTGCTCTAATCCAAGTGGTTATCTCAGGGAATTTAAGTCCAAGCGACAAGCACTCTTCTAAAGCGGCACGGTCTTTTTGTGTGTAAACGAAAAATTCGCTTTGACGAATGATACCGTTTTCGCCACCAAGTTTTGATAGCATTTTATAAATTTCTACAATTTGCTTTGGTGTGTAAGGCGCACGAGATTGTTGACCGTCTCTAAACGTCGTGTCGGTAATCCATATATCTTTAGGCATATGCATAGGAACACGTCTGTGGTTAAACGCAATTTTAGGGACTTCAGTGTAAGGGTAAATGTCTCTATACAAATTAGCTTCACTAACGTCTTGCAATGAATACTTGTATTGCGATTGTTCTAAAAGATTGCTGTAGTTGTTTTTTGAAATCATAAATTGCCTCCTATAAAACTGTTACACTTAAATAATATCCATAAAAAATAAACAATTTTATTACGAAGATTATAACCATTTGGTAATGGTAAGTCAATTATATATAAATAAAATTTATATTTGATTTTTTTATAAACATATATATAAAAAGTTATAATATATAAAATTGATATCAGTTATACGTTATAGTTTATACAATTAAACAAAAAAATAAACCCGCTTAGCGAGTTGCTAAGCGGGTTTAATATTTTATAAAGATTATTCTTTGATTGAGTTTAGTTGTTTAACAAACGATTTAGAAGCAAACAAGAACCAACCTACGAAAAGAATAATAGCGAGTTCTACTATTATGTATAGGTTATATACTATTGCCCAAGAGAGAGCAGTGTAGCCTTCCATTGCCCAAGACGAGAAAACGTAATAACCACTCAAGAAATGTGCAAGGTATCTTCCAACACATGCTATGCTTGCACCAAATACGAATTTTAGCAGTGGGGTTTTTAAGAAGTTGATATTTTTAGCAATTCCTGCAAGTCCTATGCAAGCAAATGCTATGGGGTAGTCTAAAACCACTTGTAACGGCTGGTAGATTTGCGGGCTTTGTAAACATTGTAATACGCCGTAAATCACACCAGCAAACACGCCTTTTCTAGCACCGAAAACGTACGAGTAAATAATTAAAGGAAGCATTGAAGCAAGCGTTACTGAACCGCCTTGTGGCATAGAGAAAAGTTTTACGTAAGATAACGCAAACGAAAGCGCTATGCAAACGCCTGCAAATGAAATTGCTTTAGTAGAGTTTTGATTAGGTTCATCGTCTTTACCGAAGAATATAGTAAGTAAGCAAATCACAGCAACGAAAATTGCCGAGAACACGTACATACCGGAAACTGATAGCGGAGCATAAGTTTCTTCTACGGTTGGCAACACGAATAAAAGCACTAGTGAATAAGCAACGGCAACCGATAATCCTACGTAGTTGCAAATTTTAAACGCCTTCTTATTTAACGTACTGCAAATGGTAACTGCTATCGAGTAAACTAGAAGAAGTGCGAAAAATCCTAACATTAAATAGAAATTAACGTCGATTTCTTCTTTTACGTAGAGTCTTGCTACCATTAAAAATGATATGCAAGCAGTAAGCGTTACTGCATACCCGATAATAATACCAAACGCTAGCGTCTTAAAATACGAAATTTTATCCGTTTTAAGTTTTACGACGATATACGTTACGGCTAAAATTACCGCTACGGCGAGTGTGAGATAAAGGGCAAAATCAGATAAAAGAGTGTAAGCCGATTTTAAGCCGTCTTTACCTAGAGAGAGTATAAGTTCTTTCATAAGTCCTCCTTTTATTCGCCATAAATGAAAAATCGCACTCTTTTTAAGAGTGCGAAGATTGAGCATAAATATCAGCATTTCCTTCAAGCATTACCTTGCGGATTCAAATGGTATAATCTCAGCCTAACGGCACCCATAGCGAATAATTTAATTTTGATATTTTTATTGTATCAAAAATAAATCCTTGCGTCAAGCAAATTTATGTGGTAAAATAAAAAACCCAAGGAGAAAGATTATGAATAAATTTTTTGCTTTTATTAACCGTATGAAATATATTAAGCGTTGGTCATTGATGCGTTCTATAAGAGAAGAAAACATTATGGAACACAGCCATCAAGTGGCAGTTATATCTCACGCACTAGCAATAATAAAAAATAAGGTGTTTAACGAAGAAATTGACGTAAACAAGGTAGTGCTTCTTGCACAATACCACGAAGTAGGAGAAGTTATAACAGGCGATTTGCCCACGCCGATAAAATATTTCAACCCCGAAATAAAATCGGCGTACAAAGACCTAGAAAAAAACGCTTGCGAAAAGATACTTAATATGCTTCCCGAAGAACTAAGGGGTGAATATTCCCAGTACGTTATTCCCGAAACCGACACCGAAGAATATCGTATCGTAAAGTATGCGGACAGGCTATGCGCATACCTTAAATGCGTGGAAGAAATTAAAGCAGGCAATTCAGAATTTAAAAAAGCAAAAACAAGTATTTTATCAGACCTAAAAAATATGAAATCTAAGGAAGTAGATTATTTTCTAAAAGAGTGCGCTCCCGCTTACGAACTTACCTTAGACGAGTTAGATTAATTTATTTTTTGTGCAACTTGTACACTATTTTGGGTATATTTTAGCCAAATAATAGTTGTATTGATTAACAATATATAGTACAATAGTAACGTAATAAATCGCCCGAAAAGGGTATGGAGGGAAATATGGCAAGTTTAAATCTTAGAAACATTTACAAGGTTTATCCGTCAGGCGTAACAGCAGTTACCGACTTTAACCTTGATATTGAAGACAAAGAGTTTATCGTACTCGTTGGTCCTTCTGGTTGTGGTAAATCTACTACTTTACGTATGATAGCAGGTTTAGAAGAAATTTCTTCTGGTGAACTTTATATCGACGGAATTTTAGTAAACAACCGTGCACCCAAAGATAGAGATATCGCAATGGTTTTCCAAAACTACGCACTCTATCCTCACATGACCGTTTACGACAACATGGCGTTTGGTCTTAAACTTCGTAAGATGCCCAAAGAACAAATCGACCAAAGAGTTAAAGAAG
>JAFVOW010000146.1 GCA_017505625.1 Clostridia bacterium
AAGTATTATAATACGCAAACGCACGATTGTCTAGTTTTACGCTTACGGTTACCGTACTTTTTGCAGGAATTAGGTCTTTAGAGAAAGCTTTAAGTTCTTTTTCCGGACGTGCAACCATTGAAATTACGTCTTTTACGTAGATTTCGGAAACTTCTTTTGCGTCAAAATCAGAGTTGTTGGTTATATCGTAACTTACAGTATAATCTGTTTCCGAGTGTTTTTCTATTTTTAGATTAGAATAGGTAAAATCAGCGTATGACAAACCGTGACCAAAAGCAAATTCTACGGGAACGCTATACGCTTCGTAAAAGCGATAACCTACGAACACACCGTCGGAATATAATTCCACGTTTTTACGGCCACTCTCGTTTCCGCAATACGTGTTTTCTATGTTAGTCGGAATAGTTTCTGCAAGTTTTCCGCTAGGGCAAACTTTGCCCGTGATAATATTTGCTAGTGCCTCGTTTACACCTTCGCCAGAATATCCTACCCAAACTACCGCTTTTACTTTATCTATCCAAGCACTCATATCTACCGCCGAGCCTGAATATACACAAACTATAAGATTAGGATTAATTTCAGCAGTCTCTAAAATAACTTGTTCTAAATAGGGGCTTAGTTTAATAGTCGTTCTATCATGGCCTTCTCCTTCGTATTCGCCACTTATACATAAAACAACTTTATCTTTTTCGTAAGCACACTTAAAAAAATCGGTTTTTTGCATGATACTCTCGTTTGAAATTATATGGCTAATCGGCCAAGTATATTTTGCTCCACCAATTTCGTTTAAGTGTTCGGTAATATATTTTTGTTTATAATCTGTAACAACCAATGCCGAACCACCGCCACCAAGTCTTGGTGTAACCCCTTGATTACCACCCACTGCTACCGTACCCGATTTTATAGGCAATATATTATCTTCGTTTTTAAGTAAAACGATGCCTTCTTCGGCAATTTTTACAGCGTTTTGGTGGCGTTCTTCTTTTGTAAAGGTAACTTTCTTATTATCGTTTTGAGTTTTTTCTATTAAGTTTAAGATATTATTTACACAAAAATCAATTTCTTCGTCGGTAATTTGTCCTTTTTCGTAAGCGTCTTTTAATTTTTCTACGTAACCGTCTTCGTACGGCATACGTAAATCTAAAGTTGCTTTTAATGCTCTACTTGCGTTTAACCTTGCTCCCCAGTCAGACATTATAAGTCCGTCAAAACCTAATTCATCTCTTAACACGTCTTTTAAAAAGTATTTATTTTCAGAAGCATACACGCCGTTTACAGGATTGTATGCCGACATTACCGTCCATGGTTTTGCTTCTAGGGCAATTTCAAAAGGACGAATATAAATTTCACGTAAAGTTCTTTCGTCTACTTCACTAGTTTGGTAACATCTATCACACTCTCTATTGTTAGCAAGATAATGTTTTAAACTTGTTCCTATACCCTTTTGTTGTACGCCTTCAATAAACGCTTTACCCATTTCGCCCGATAGATACGGGTCTTCTGAAAAATACTCAAAGTTTCTGCCGTTTAAGGGTGTTCGTTTAATATTAACGCCGGGGGCTAGTAAAACGTCAGCATCATTTTCTATGCAGTCGTCGGCAATAGTCGAGCCGTCAAGTCTTGCCATTTCCACGTTCCAAGTATTAGCAACCGTCGATAGCGTTGGCATAGCCGTTGCGGGTATTGTTTGACTTTTCCCTGCCCAATCGTCGGTTTTGCGTATTTTTCTAAGCCCACAAGGACCGTCAGATAAAAATATTTCTTTTAATTTACCGTTAGCACTTTCAAGTCTCCACGTATCTTTACCACGTAAAAGTTCTAGTTTTTCGTCTAGGGTTAAATTTTTAATATCGTATTTCATAATTATTTTTCTCCTTTTTTACATTGTATCACACATTTTTTTACTTTTATATATCATTTTACTTTATTTTATTCTCATTTTTTGATATTATATAATTATGAAAGCATTTCACGAACAATATAGAGAAGAAAATAGTCAGCTGATTATTCAACGTTCTACTAATCATACCTTTAACCCACATTTCCATATAAACGTTGAACTGTTAATAGTAAAAAAAGGAAAGACTAAAATTACTTGCAACGGCACTGAATACGTTTTAACCGACGGTATGATAGCGTTCTTTGATAGTTACGATATACACGAATACGTAACCTTTCCTAGTACCGATACCGATGACTGTCTATTAGTTATTCCACTAAAAATGCTAGCAAAGTTTAATAAAATAAAAAAATCGGGTAGAATTATCAACCCCGTTTTTTGCGACGTAGAGTTATGCAATAAACTTATTTATATAATTGATACGTTTTTAATAAACCAAACGGACGAAACGATTATTGCGTCTTCGGTAGATTTAATTTTGTCGCTTATAAACTCTAAACTAAAAACTGCCGAAACAACCGAAAAGAACGACGAAGAACTGATTTTACGAATTTTAGATTACGTCAACAAAAATTTTAGGTCTAACACAAGTTTACAAATGGTAAGCACTAGTCTTGGGTACTGTACGGCACACGTATCAAGAGTTTTTCATAAATACATAAAAATGAGTTTACCCGAGTACGTCAATAATTTAAGACTTGATTACGTAGAAAAACACAAACACGATAAAGGTGTTTTAATTACCGAACTAATCTTCGAAGCAGGCTTTAAAAGCATACAAAGTTATTATAGAAACAAAAAACGAGTAGAAAAATAACTATACAACATAAAAGGAAGAAACGGGATGTTTCTTCCTTTTTTTCTTTTAAAGTTTTATCTAGTAATTAAAACGCCATAGTGGTGTAGTACGCTAAGTTTACTTGACGGTTGTCAAGTCTGCCGTATTGTACTACGATTTTTTGACTGCTAGAAAGTTTCATTGCGTATTGTGTTTCTAAAGGAACTTTATAGCCACACATATGTTCTACGTTGTTCATTCTAAAACATTTAACCGTTTGTGGTTCTACTTCCCACTTGATACCTTCTAAAGGTTTACCTTCTACGAAGAAAACTTTAACGTCGATAACGGCTTTTTTGTTAGAGTCGTTAACGATAACAACGCTTTCGTGTCCTTTAAGTTCGCCTTCGCCTTCGGGGGGAAGTTCACAGTCGGGAATTATCCAATATTTTTTACCTACTACTTTCATCTTAGAACCCCAATTCGATTAAGCCGTGTTTTTCAAGATAATCGGTGTAAGATTCTACGCCGTTTTCTTTAATAGCAATACCCTTTTCCCAACGGCAACCAAAGGTTGAGCCTGAAATAAAGGTGTCTACTTGGAAAGTCATATTTTTCTTTAATTCGTAGTTAGAAGAAGTTTCCATCCAGGGAGCTTCAACTTCTATCATACCGGTACCGTGGCAAGGTCCGTAAACGTAGTTCTTTTCGTAACCAGCGTCTTTAAACATTTGTAAGAATTTCTTAGGAACAACGTCAGCCTTAATACCAGCTTTTAAGTTTTCGGTAGTCCAGTTGTGCATCTTTAAGCAAAATTCAACGAGTTCTTTCTTTTCGCCTTCAGCTTTGCCCATAAATACGGGAAGACCGATTGCAGGAGAATAACCGTCGATTTTAGCAGAAAGGTTAAGTTGTACGATATCATTTTTGCCGATTTCTTTATAGGTTGAACGACTGATAGCGTGACGAGTAGAAGATTCACTGAATACGTACATGGGAAGACCTTCGTATTCTGCACCGTGTTCATAAATAACTTTTTGTGCGATACCTACCATTTGAAGTTCGGTAACGCCGGGTTTTAATGCTTTAACAACTTCGTCGGTAGCGATTTCTACGATTCTGAAACCTTCTCTAATACAAGCAAGTTCGTTTTCAGATTTGATACTTCTAAGTGCAACCATAATATCACTGCAAATAGAAATTTCAGCTTTCGGGAAAGTGTCTTTTAAACCTTCCATAATGGGAAGAGTGCATTCTACGTAACTACCTAAACCGATTTTAATGTTTTCACCGGTTACACCGATATAGTTAAATGCATCTTTGAAAGTATCGGGTACGAGTTCGGGATATGCAGGGTCTGCAGATTCACGGAATTCTTTAAGTACCATTACTTTATCAATTTTACCAAAGTCTTTTGCGATAATTGCCGATTCAGGTCCAACTAATAATACTGCTTTACCGTTAGCACCAATTAAAACACCAGCACGTTCAAACAACGGCCAGAAACCCGAAAAATATCTTGCGTTAGCATAGTCGCTTTCGGTAGATACTACGAGCATTGCGTCAAGTCCTTTTTCTGCAACGAGTTTCGCTGCTTTTGCAATTCTTTCCTGATATTCGTAATCAGGGATACAAATTCTTTGCATATTTTCTCTCCTTAAAATTATAATTTTAATTTTTTCTTTAATTATATACTACTAAGCCCTTTTTGTATTTATAAAATTGTCAATAATTTTTGCACAATCGTAAATTTATTTATTGACATCTAAACTTTTTTGGTGTACAATTTTTGGTATGGAATATTCTTTGAAAAAACTTAATCAGTCGTTAAAGGTTTCTGAAATAGCCTACGTGCATTTTTTTGAGTTTCAACGTGATTTTTTTACCAATGCGGAAAACCATCCGTTTTACGAGTTAGTATTCGTTTCGAGTGGTAATCTAGAAATCTCGTCCGAACAGTTTAAGGGCAAGTTATTAAAGGGACAAATGATTATTCATAAACCTAACGAATATCACTCTTTGAGTTGCGATAGCGACAGCACGCCAACAGTTATAATTATCGGGTTTACTTGCGACGACGATAGGCTTTTAAGGTTTTCGGGTACACCTTTAACTCTTGGCAATAGTGAAGTTAAAAAACTTGCCGAAATTATTAAAGAAGCTCGTAACGTGTTTGCCCCGCCCTACGACATACCACTTTTCGACATGAAAAAGAGAAAAAATTCGCCGTTTGGTGCTGAACAGTTGCTCGGTGGACTAGTAGAGTATTTTTTGATTAACCTTATTCGTGAACACACCGACAGTTCGCTTCAACTTATCAACGAACGTGTAGAAAAGTTTTCGGCAAACGAAATCGTATCGTATATTTCGGATAACTACAAAGAAAAAATTACTCTCGACGAGCTTGCTTTTATTTTTAGAACTAACCGTTCAACTTTGTGCAAAGAATTTAAGCTTGCTACGGGAAAAACTATTGTTGAGTTCATGAACAACAAAAAAATAGAAAAAGCAAAAAGTTTGATTTTGTCTACCGATTTAACGTTTACTGAAATCGCCGAAAAACTTAATTTTGAAAGTATACATTATTTCACTAGACTGTTTAAGCTCACTACGGGGTTAACCCCCAAAGACTTTAAAAATACCCAGCACAAAAAAACCGTTGCAAATTATAATGGTTAAATAAAAAAACAAAATTTAGCACATACTAATTTTCGTGAAAACCCGTAAAATTTTTAGGTGCTTTTTTTGTACCTTTTTATCTTTTATTTGTTCGGTTTTGATAGTTCCAAAAACTAGCAGTTTAACCGTTTCAGCTATGCCGTTTTACGATTTACAGCCTAAAGAGTTAACGCTTCGGGCTAGTTTTTATACGTCTTATCCTGCGTCTACCGAAGAACGCAAAAATAACATTAAAGTCGCTTCTAAATCTCTAGACAACGTCTTCGTTGATAGCAACTCAGAGTTTTCGTTTAACGATACCGTTGGACCAAGAACTGTAAATCGTGGCTATAAAACTGCTAAAATTATTTTCGGTGGTCAGTTTGTGGACGGTGTCGGTGGTGGCGTGTGCCAAGTTTCTACAACGCTATATAACGCAGTATTACTTGCAGGACTTTTAATTTCAGAATATCACCCGCATAGCCTAGCCGTAAGTTACGTTGCACCGTCTTTCGATGCTATGGTAAACTCAGGCAGTGCCGACTTGAAATTTATTAATAATACCCATAACCCAATTATTATTAAATCTCACGCCGACGACGCTAGTATTAAAATAGAAATCTACGGCGAGCCTATGCTAGAAAAATATACTAGCTAAGCCTTATCAAGGGAGAAATTCAAGCACCCGAATACAAAATAATTACCGACGTCGACGGACTATACCCCAACGTATTAAAAGGCGAAAGAAAAATTATATCTTATTCTAAAAACGGTTGCGTTAGCCAAGGCAGTTTAATAAAACTAGTAAACGGCAAAGCAGTTAGTTCAAAAATAATTCGAAGCGACGTTTATAACCCACTACAAGGCGTTATTATTGAAGGCACAACCTTGCCAAAAACAGAAGAAAACAACCTAACCTTAGTAGAATAAAAATTAAATACCAAAAATTTAACAAAAAACTTTGACAAACGGCTTTTTTTGTGATAACATATCGTAGACGCTAAAAGAAAGTCGTTTCTTTTATTGTGTTTTAACTCGTTCCCCTGCTTCGTAACCTTAGCAGTGGAGCAAAAACACAAAACAACTTAATAACTTAATTAAACTTAAGCAATATGGAGAAATACCCAAGTGGCTCAAGGGGCTCCCCTGCTAAGGGAGTAGTACGTTTATAGCGTAGCATGGGTTCAAATCCCATTTTCTCCGCCAACAAAAAAGGCTATCACACGATAGTCTTTTTTTGTTGGTTGATATAGTTGCAACAAATGGGATTTGAATGAGGAGAAAATTGCGTCAGCAATTTCCCGTAGGGTAAAAGGTGGACACCCACCTTTTATCGGGGATGGTCGCCACAAGCTCAATCCACTAGCGTGGGACGGCAACCCTTTTGTCGCTTTGCGACATTTCCCCTAACAGGGGAATCCCCCATTTTCTCCGCCAGAAGCGATTCTATTTGACCCAAATAGAGTCGCTTTTTCTATTACAATAATTAAATATATCTTTGTTAATGGTAATGCAAAATTTATATTTACTTTTGAAAGACCTAAGTAAACAAATAGAAAATATTGACTATTCTCTATTTTAATTGTAGAATATATTTGGTAAAATTTAATAATCATAATTTAATTATTTAACAAAGGAAAAATTGCAATGAACAGTTTAGAGAAACTCTCTTTTTTGATATTACATTCAACTAATTTTATAAACAAAACAAATTCTCAATGGTCAACTTTATTATCCGTAGCTGATTTGGAAAATTTAGCGAAGCAACACAAAATAGAAACAAATATAGAAATTAGCTCAGATAAAAAAACAGCATTTCTAAATAAAGATAAACTAATCTTGCTAGATATTGAATTCATAAGAGTTGGTGAGCTTTCTGTTGATATAGATACGAATTCTCAGCCAAAAAAAAGATCTATTCAAGATAAAAGAAATCAACAACGAATTCTTTGCTCAATTAATAAAACTTACATTGGCACGATCCCTCAAAAACCAGGCGTTTATTGTTGGTTTTTTGACAACGAACTCGTTTATATAGGCGAAGCAGAAAACTTGCAAAGGCGCATGAAAAATTATGCTAATCCTGGAAATTCTCAATATACAAGCCTTAAAATTAACCAAGCAATTTTAGAAGCGATTATAACTAATAAAGAAGTTACGTTTTATTACTATCAAACAAATAAACACAAAGATGTAGAAAATGTTTTATTAAAAGAATGTTTCAAGCCAAGATTAAATAAAAAATAACTTAAAACTTCAAACGCAATCACCACTTGCCCGCCAGTCAAAAAGCAAGTCAATACCGACTTGCTTTTATTTTTTAATCGCTTCTTA
>JAFVOW010000147.1 GCA_017505625.1 Clostridia bacterium
GGTTCGCTATAAATTCGTACGCTTTTTTAAGTGCCTTTAAGAAAGATTTTATAGTATCGGGATTATCTTTAATATAACTGTCGAGGGCAATAAAAGACGTGTAAGGTATTTCGCCGGAAAGTTCGCCAACGCTTGCTACTATATGCCATTTACCTTGTGCTTGATATTCAGATGCAGTCGGTTCAAAAACAGTGCAGTAATCAGCAGTTCCAGCAATAAAAGCGCTGGTCATTAGATTGAACTGTACGTCGAAATTAAGCGTTAAATCAACGTTGTTTGTCATACCCGCCTCTTTAAGAACGTATTCAAACGTCATTGCGGGAACACCGCCACGTCTTCCAGCTAAAATTTCCTTACCTCTTAAGTTAGATAAACTAAAGTTAGGTTCAGCATTTCTAGAAACTAAAAACGAGCCGTCTTTTTGTGTTAGCTGACCAAAAACCTTAGGCATATCTTGTTTATCTTGGTTTTGAACGTATATAACGGTTTCGGGTCCCATTAGCGCTACGTCAGCCGTTCCCGAAAGCAAGGCAGTCATTGATTTATCTGCACCGCCACCGTTAGTTAATGCTATTTCTAAACCAAATTCTTCAAAATAACCGTTTTCTATAGCTACGTATAAGGGGGCGTAAAAAACCGAGTGAGTTACTTCGTTTAATTGTATTTTAGTTACGTCGTCTTTTTTGCACCCTGAAAAAGGAATCAAGAGCAGTATTACTGCTATTAAAAGTGAAAATATGCGTTTCATTTTATTCTCCAAATAATTTTTTTATAGTTCATACTATGAATTTGAACACTTATTTGACAATATCCACCCGTTTCGTTTGACATCTTTATAATTTTAAAGTATAATTATTTCGTTTACGATAAAGGAGAATAGCCTTATGGATATGGCAAAAACTTACAATCCCTCAGAGTTTGAAAGGGAAATTTATTCTAAATGGGAGAAAAGCGGTTATTTTAGGGCAGAAGTAGATTCAAATAAACTGCCTTTTACTATCGTAATACCTCCGCCCAATATTACCGGTCAACTTCATATGGGACATGCTCTTGATGAAACGCTTCAAGATACGATTATTAGGTTTAAGCGTATGCAAGGATACAGCGCTTTATGGCTTCCCGGGACCGACCACGCTTCTATTGCGACTGAAGTTAAAATAGTAGAACAAATGGCGAAAGAAGGCCTTACCAAAAAAGACGTTGGTAGAGAAGGCTTTTTAGAACGTGCTTGGAAATGGAAGGAAAAATACGGTGGAAGAATAGTTAAGCAACTAAAACTTCTTGGTTCTTCTTGCGACTGGTCTAGACTTGCGTTCACTATGGATGAAAGATGTTCTCGTGCGGTAAAAGAAGTTTTTGTTAATTTATATGAAAAAGGCTTAATTTATCGTGGGGATAGAATAATCAACTGGTGTCCCGATTGTAAAACTGCTTTATCTGACGCTGAAGTAGAATACGTTGAAGAAGATAGCAATCTTTGGTATGTAAAATATCCCGTAAAAGATAGCGATGAATTTTTAACCGTAGCAACTTCACGTCCTGAAACAATGTTTGGTGATACTGCAGTTGCTGTTAATCCTAAGGATAAAAGATACGCTCATTTAGTAGGTAAAACCTTGATTTTACCTTTGCTTAATAAAGAAATTCCCATTGTGGCCGATGACTACGTTGAGCTAGAATTCGGTACGGGTGCAGTTAAAATCACCCCCGCACACGACCCCAACGACTTTGAAGTTGGTATTAGACATAACTTGCCTATCGTTAGGGTTCTTAACGACGACGGTACAATGAACGAACTTGCCGGCAGTTATAATGGCTTAACAGCTATGGATTGTAGGGTAAAGGTTGTTGAAGAATTAAAAGAGTTAGGCCTATTAGAAAAAATTGAACCCTTACACCACAACGTAGGACACTGCTATAGATGTAATCATACGGTAGAACCGATAGTTTCAAAACAATGGTTCGTAAAAATGCAGCCTTTAGCCGACCCCGCAATTGAAGTTGTAAAGAAAAAAAGCGTTAAGTTTATTCCAGATAGATTTTCTAAGATTTATTTTAATTGGATGGAAAACGTTAGAGACTGGTGTATTTCTCGTCAACTTTGGTGGGGACACAGAATTCCCGAATATTACTGTCAAGATTGCGGTGAAATGATTATTTCTAAAGAAGACGTTAAAGTTTGTCCTAAATGTAGTAGTACGAAAATCGTTCAAGATGAAGACGTTTTAGATACTTGGTTCTCGTCAGCATTATGGCCGTTCTCGACGCTAGGATTCCCAGAAAATACCGACGACTTAAACTATTTCTATCCTACTGACGTTTTAGTAACCGGTTACGACATAATTTTCTTCTGGGTTGCACGTATGGTTTTCTCAGGTCTAGAACATATGAAACGTATTCCGTTTAAGGACGTTTTAATTCATGGTCTAGTTCGTGATGCTCAAGGTAGAAAAATGAGTAAGTCTTTAGGTAACGGTATAGACCCCGCTGAGATTATTTCTAAGTACGGCGCTGATACTCTTAGATTTTCTTTAATTAACGGCGTTGCCCCTGGTAGCGATATGAGATTTTCCGATGAGAAAATCGAAGGCGCTAGAAACTTTATGAACAAGATTTGGAATGCTTCTAGATTTGTTCTGTTAAACGCTGAAGGTAAACAAATTTCTGATATTTCTAATTGCAAGTTAACGGCGGCTGACAAGTGGATTATTACCAAGCTTAATAAGACTGTTAAAGACGTTACCGTAAATATGGAAAAATACGAAATGGGTATCGCTTTATCTAATTTATACGATTTCGTTTGGAACGATTTCTGTGACAGGTATATCGAACTTACTAAACCTATTTTGTATGGGGAAGATGATAAAAAACGTGAAGATACTGTTAGCGTTCTAGTTCACGTATTAGATAAAATTCTTAAACTTTTACATCCGTTTATTCCTTTCATAACCGAGAAGATTTATAAGGATATGCCTATTGCTAACGAAACTATAATGCTAGAAGAATTCCCAAGATATAATTCTAGACTTAACTATAAAGTTGCGTTTAGCGAAATAGAACAAGTAAAAGAAATTATTAAGGCTATTAGAAACGTAAAAACTCAATCTGGCGCAGCACCTTCTAAAAAGGTTAAATTGTACGTTGTTAGCGATAATCCTAGACATATTAAAAACGGTACGGTTTATATTGAAAAACTTGCTGGTGTTGCTGGTATAGAATTTATTGAAAGCAAGTCTATATTAACTGAAAAAACTGTTTCGCAAATTGTTTCTGGTATTGAACTTTATATTCCTTTAGGCGAACTAGTAGATTTATCTAAAGAACTAGAAAGACTTAAGAAAGAACTTACGACAATAGAAAGTGAAATTAAAAGAGCTAGTGGTAAACTCGCTAACAAAGGCTTCCTTGATAAAGCGCCTAAAGCACTAGTTGATGCCGAACGCAATAAACTAGACGATTTTATAGACGTTAGAAAAAAATTAATGACTCAAATATCAGAACTTGAAAAATAGACAAAAAACTCCGCTTTTTTGCGGAGTTTTTCCTTTTTATGTAAATTTATGTCTAGTTTGCTATTGACTTTTTTTGCATATAATATTATTATATATTATATAAAATAAAGTAAATGGAGAATTTTATGTCAAGAATTAACGATAGTTTCCGTAATAGTATGAAACTAAAATTTGATTTCAACAACATGATGGCTGACTATGTTGGCGAAAAAGAAGGTTTTACCGAAAAAGACTTTAATAACGCAAAAAATACATACCTTAATGCTCATGAATACGTTAAAACCCACCGTGGACAAGGTA
>JAFVOW010000148.1 GCA_017505625.1 Clostridia bacterium
CAGTTTCAGTAGGAACTTGTTCTACGTCGGGACGAGTAACTACTAGTATCGGTAGATTGGGATTAGCATCTCTTATGGTTTTATAAAAAGCGTAATGAGTTTCTTTATATAGTTTTAAGCCAGCGTTATGGTCGTAGTCGTACACGAACAAGCTCATATCTTGTTTAGCGATGTATTCAGCCATTTTGGGCTCGCCTTTTGCCCATCCAGAAAAACCTAAATTAACAAAATCTACGTTTGTTCTAACGCCTATAATGTTTTCATAAGTGTTACCGGGAACTGACGCCGCACCACCTTGAGTTATTGATGAACCATAATAAAGAATAGGCTTAATATCTTTTCTATATGGATTTAAGGCTTCTAACTTACTACCCTTTACCACGCCGATTTTAAGAGATTTTACTGCACCGTAGTTAGGCATGTGTATTAAAATTTCCTTTTCGCCACCAGCTAGTTCTACTAAACCACTGTAAGGCAGTGATATATCGTCTTTAGGACGGAAAATTTTACGTCTATGAAACTTACCGTTTTCTTTAACGTTTAAATCAAACCCGCAAAGTGCAATACCCGTAAACGAAGCACTGTGATAAGCACTAACCTCTGCCATTATAGCAACGGTTTTAGAATCCGTTCTAAAACATACTCTACCACCTGCATTTAAAGGATTTGCACCGTCTACGCCAACGTTTACTTCTTTAGCGATATCATCGGGCATTCTTAATGGGTTTTTAGTATTATAAAAGTCGCAAAACCCAAAAACTGAAAATTTATCGCTTTTATAATCAAAAAACTCTAAATCTTCTCTGTTTATCTCTTTGTACAAAAGATTTTCGTCGTAGTTTTTCACTATTTATTTCTCCAAAACCGATACTAAAAATTCGGCATCTAGTCGTCTTTCTCCGTCTACCGTAATAAGCGTACAATTATTTTCATTACCACTTACGGTAAAAATTTCTTTTATCTTTTCGTAGGCATTTTTAACGCCGTTAAAAGGCAGTTTATCATCGTTTGTATATGCTACGATTTTTAGTGTTTTTTCGGTTAATAAACCTGCTAAATCGCCCATTTCAAAACGATTATAAACGTCTGGGATATAGTTACACAAACACTCGAAAGAGTTAAGTATTCCGTCTTTATAGGTGCATATTCCACTACTAGAAACAATGGTTTTAATTCTATCGTCTAAACACGCTGAATAATAAGCCGTGTTACCTGCACCCGACGAGTGTCCTATAATCTTTACGTTATCGTTTTCTACTATTGGGAAGTTTTTCAATGAATCGATTGCACGGGTTACGTCCCACGCCCTTTCACCTGCTAAAACTCTGCCTAGTAGCATTGCTTGAAAAGAAGCAAAACCACATCTAACTAACGCACGTCCTTCTCTTGACGGACGATGAAGTTCTCCCATACCACGCATTTCTACACATAGCACCGCATAGCCTTTTTTAACGCACTCTATTGCTAGTTCGCCGTAGGGACTATATTCGTAGAGCTCGGGTTTTTTCATTATGCCGTTAGCGTTATAAATATGGTCGTTGTCGTGGCCTGTTAGTGCTATTACCGTTTGATATTTGTCTTTACCCGTATTTGGTATTAGCAAATGACAAGGTACGTAATTTTCTTTTTCGGTTTCTAGAATATAACGAATAACTCTATAGCCATTCTCAATTTTATCGTATTCTACGATAATATCGCTATTTACGATATTTTTGTTCATATCGGCGATTTTCATCACTTCCATGAAACTGTTTTTAATTTGTTGTTTCCAACAAGTAAAGTCTTTTTCTTTTTTAAAAGTATCTTTTAAGTTGGCGTTTTCTATGATAAAATCGTGGCAAAAATCAGGATTAACTTTCATTTTATTTACCCTCCGACTTTAAAAACTCTTTTATGCTCGGCCACACTATGTCTTCACACCAATAATGGTGTTTTGGAGTTGTAACTAGTTTTAAGTTTTCCTTTTTGCCTATTTTATCGTAAATCTTTTCAGCAATCGCATAACCGCTAAGCACTCCGTCGTAAGGGAAAACGTCGTCGATTTTTCCCGCAATTATTAAAAGCTTTCTAGGTGCTATTAAGCCTGCTAAATCGCCCA
>JAFVOW010000149.1 GCA_017505625.1 Clostridia bacterium
GATAGCAATGGGGACGGTATCGGTGATTTAAGGGGTATTGCAGAAAAGGCTGATTACGTAAAGAGTCTAGGGGTTGATGCCGTTTGGTTCAATCCATTTTTTAAATCCCCGTTTAAGGACGGTGGATACGACGTAGCCGATTATTATGAAATCGACAAGCGTTTCGGTACTATGGAAGATTTTGAATATATGGTTAAAGTATTCAAAGAAAAGGGCATTAAAATCATTTTAGACCTTGTTATTGGACATACTTCAGATAAACATAAATGGTTCAAAAAATCTGCTCTTGCAAGGAAAAATAAATATTACGATTATTACGTTTGGACGGACGATATAAACACTGGTTATCCTGGCGCAATTAGGGGATTATATTATAGAAACGGTGGATACGTGCCTAACTATTATGCAAGCCAACCTGCGTTAAATTACGGCTTTAACCAACTTGACGAAAAAGCACCTTGGAAACTTCACTATAAAGACGAAAGATTAAGACCTTTAAGAGAAGAAATTCTAAATATTATGCGCTTTTACTTTGATAAAGGTATAGACGGATTTAGGGTGGATTTAGCAGGACACCTTATAAAAGAAGGTCAAGTGTTTGATTACGACAAGTATTATGATGATTACGATAAAAAGACTGACGGTATTCAATGGCTATGGGGTCAACTTTTAGGCAGTATAAGAAAGGAATACAAAGATAAAGTATTTATCGCTGAATGGGATATTCCACAATTAGCAATCACTAAATGTGGATTCGATATGGACTTCTTAACCCACGATACTTTCTACTTTGGCGACCTATATAGAAATGAAAAGGATTTAAACTTATCGCCTTATTTTGAAAGGGGGGACAACTATTTTAGCCCTAACGGTAAAGGGACTCTTGATAACTTCGTTCATTACGTTGAATATCTATATGGAAAACTTGGAGACAAGGGTATGTTTACAGCCCCAACAGGTACTCACGACGAAGTTAGAATGCCAACTAAAAAGTCACCTGATTTAATCAAATGTATTTTTGCGTTTATGCTAACCTTAAAGCAAGTGCCTATGATTTATTACGGCGATGAAATAGGTATCGAACATAACTATTCAGTATCTAAAGACGGTGGTGGAAAGAGAACGGGCGCAAGAACGCCAATGCAATGGGATAATAGCAAAAATAGGGGTTTTTCAACCAAGAAAACTACCTATTTACCAACTTCTAATAAAGAAGGTCAATCTGTTGCAGAGCAAGAAAACGATAAGAACTCTATACTAAACGTAGTTAGAGATTTGATAAAGATTAAAAAGTCGTATCCAGCATTAAAGGCAAGTAGCGACCAAACCTTTATTGAAAAGGGTTATCCTGCAGTCTTTGAAAGAACGGACGGGAAACAAACGATTACCGTTTTAATCAACCCTTCTGATGCAGTTATAAACAAAAAGGTCGAATATTCTAAAGTGATTTATAGTCAAAACACACAATTTGATAAGGAAAATATAACCTTAAATAAACAAAGTTTTGCAATCTTACTTAAATAAAACGTATAGAAAACGAAAAAAAGTATATAAAAAGCCACCGAAAAGGTGGCTTTTTGCGTTGAATTATAGATTTTAGTATTTATGAAGTTGTTTTCGTTTTGTTA
>JAFVOW010000014.1 GCA_017505625.1 Clostridia bacterium
AAATGCACAAATATCGCAAGAATAAAACCACTACGTTTATTAGGGTGGGGCTTTGGAAATATTCACGTCACCCAAACTATCTCGGTGAAATTTTAATGTGGTGGGGCGTAGGTATATTTGCTTTAATAAATACTGCTTTTAATTGGTGGACTTTAACTGGGGCTATAGTAAATACGCTTTTATTTGTCTTCGTGTCTATACCTATGGCAGAAAACAAACAAAGCCAAAAAGAGGGATTTCAAGAATATAAACGCCAAACACACGTGTTGTTGCCGTTACCTAAAAAGTAACGTAGAAGTTAAACCGTTCGCATATTTTACGAACGGTTTTTTTATGTATTAGGTTGAATTTATAATTTAAATATGCTATTATTATAATATGGAAAATTTTAATGCAAAAGATATAAAGGCAGTCTTAATAGATATAGACAATACTTTGCTAGATTTTAATAAATGTGCTACAGAGTGTATAAGACTTGCATTTAATAAATTTAATCTTAAATTCGACCAAAACACCTTTTCAGTTTTTAAGGTGATAAACGACGAGTTATGGCTCGGAATAGAAAAAGGCACTCTTACTAAAAAACAATTGCACGAAGTTAGATTTAATAGAGTACTGAAAGCGTTAGGACAAGAATTTGACGGTGAGCTAGTAGAAAAAGAGTTTTTATTAAACTTAAAAGAGTGTGCTATTCCCGTAGACGGTGCTTTAGATTTAGTAAAATATTTATCAAAAAAATACGTACTGTGTACGGCAAGCAACTCATTTTATCAGCAACAGGTAAATAGACTAACGACGGCGGGTATTTATCCCTACGTAAGTCATATGTTTATATCGGAAATCGTAGGATTTGAAAAACCTTCAAAAGCATTTTTTAAAGAGTGCTTAGAAAGACTATCACTTGATAAAAATCAAGTCGTAATGATAGGAGATTCACTTACTGCCGATATTAAAGGCGGATTAGATTTTGGTATAAAAACTATTTGGTTTAACCCCGAAAACAAACAAGCGACCGAAGATTGTGACGTTGTAGTAAAAAGTTTAGAAGAAATCAAAAATTATTTATAAGGAGAAACGTGTGAACAGAAAACGTGCGGGCTTGCTTTATGCAGATAAAACTATAATATCTGAGAAAATTAAAGAAGCATTTTCATCTGTTTTACCGATAACAGCAATAGTATTACTTCTAAGTTTTACTATAGCCCCCGTGGACAGTGGTACTTTTTTGGCGTTCATTTTAGGTGCGTTTTGCGTTACCGTAGGTACGGGCTTATTCACGTTAGGTGCCGATACGGCGATGACGCCTATAGGGGAATACGTAGGTTCCTCAGTAGTTAAAACTAAAAAAATGTGGGTAATTATTCCCATATATTTTTTGGTAGGTGTTTTGATAACTATATCTGAACCCGATTTAATGGTTTTAGCAGGTCAACTAAAACAAACTATCGGCGAGTGGGTACTAATAATATCTATCGGTGTGGGTGTCGGCGTATTTTTAGTAATCGCATTTTTAAGAATAGTATTAAGATTAAGCCTAAAATACCTTCTTATAATTTTTTATATTGCAATCTTTGTGCTTTCATTTTTTGTTCCCGATACTTTCGTTCCATTAGCGTTCGACTCGGGCGGTGTAACCACAGGACCTATGAGTGTACCTTTTATAATTGCTATCGGTACCGGTGTCGCATCGATTAGAAGTGATAAAAACGCCGAAGCCGACGGTTTTGGTTTAACTGCACTATGTTCGGTAGGACCGATTCTTTCGGTAATGATTTTAGGTATTATATTTAATCCCGAAAACATCATAATAACTAGCGACGTCTTGCCAGAAATCGGCAATTCTAAAGGTTTGTTTTATGAGTTTATAAGTTTATTCCCCGAATATTTACTAGACGTTGCTATCGCTTTACTTCCAATAGTTGCATTATTTTTTATAAGTTTGCTATTTGGCGAAAAACAGTCTAAAACTCAAATACTTAAAATTGTCGTAGGTGTGGGTTATACCTACGTCGGTTTGGTTATATTCTTACTCGGCGTAAACTTCGGTTTCTTACCAGTAGGTAAAATTATAGGAAACGCTATAGGCAGTTTAAGTTATAATTATATAATAATACCTATCGGTATGGTAATAGGGTTTTTCGTGGTGGCAGCAGAACCTGCCGTTCACGTTCTAACCAAACAAGTGTACGAAATCACCGAAGGTGCTATTCCTAAAAAGATGCTATCTGTAAGTCTTATGATAGGCACGGCTGTTTCAGTGGGACTTGCGATGACTAGAATTTTATGCGGTGTTCCAATTTTATATTTCTTAATTCCGGGCTACGCTATAGCACTAATACTTACTTTTATTGTTCCCGATATATTTACGGCAATAGCGTTTGACTCTGGCGGGGTAGCGTCGGGTGCTATGACAACGGGATTTTTGATGCCACTAGCGTTAGGGCTTTGTAGGGCAGTTGGTGGCAACGTTGCAACCGAGGGTTTTGGCGTAGTTGCGTTTGTTGCGATGACACCTTTAATAACAATACAAATACTTGGTGTAATCTATAAAATTAAACTTAATAAATTACACAAATCTCAGCCCGAGGACCAGTCTATTGACGACGAAATTATCAGTTAGGAGAGAATATGTTAGGATTAAAACTTATGCTTTTAGTAACACATAGAGAGTGTTTAGAAGATTTCTTAGATTTTTTCAGCAAGAATAAAGTTGAACGAGTTATCTCTAAACTGTGTAGAGGAACGGCAACCGATTCAATGCTAGACATTTTGGGGTTAGAAGCCACAGATAAAGTGATGTTTGAAGCAGTTGTAAGAGATAGTCAAATTCCCCAACTAAAAAAGAATCTCATCACCCAAATGAATATGGAAACGTCGGGCAACGGAATAGCAGTATTCTTGCCGATGGACGGTATAGGCGGAGAAAAAGCGTTAAAGTATTTAGTAGGGGATGGTCCCGTAGTTAAATCGGAGGAAGAAAAAGTGGAAAATAAAGTAGTATTAATAATGTCAATAGTAGATAAAGGCTTTACCGATGAATTGATGGATTCGGCAAGAAACGCAGGTGCAACCGGCGGTACTGTAGTAAAAGCAAAAGGCACGGGTGCTGATATTGCAAAATTCTTCGGTGTTTCCATAAGCGAAGAAAAAGAAATCGTGTACATCGTTGCCGATAAACAAAAACGTGACGATATTATGCACGCTATCATGCAATCGTGTGGTACGAATACCGAAGCACACGGCATAGTATTTTCTCTTCCCGTTGACAGTGTAATGGGTATTAGAAGTTTGGAAAATTTATAAGATGAACAAAATCGATAGCACGCACGTAGCGTTTGTTCCTAAAGGCGACAGTATGTGGCCAAATTTAAAAAATAAAAAACAAACGGTTATCATTGACAAGTCGAAAACAGATATTTATGAGTACGACGTCGTTTTGTATTCAAGGGCAAACGGCGATAGTATTTTACACCGAGTAATAAAAATTCACGAAGGTGGCGACTTAATTTGTTCGGGGGACAGCCAGTTCGTTTTAGAAAAGGTTTCTCGCTTTCAAGTTGAAGGCGTTATGATAGGATACTATAAAAAAGATAAATATAGGCAAGTAGACCAAAAATACAGAGATAAATGTAAAAAATATTATAATAGTAAAAGAAGAAAATTCAAAGTTAAAACTTATTTCTTTTGTAAGAGAGTTGTAAATAAAATTAAAAGAATTTTCAAGGGAAAGTAAATGACAGATTTAATAACATTAGCAAAAAACGCAAAAAAAGCGTCAGCCGAACTAAATAGATTATCAGAAGATAAAATTAACCAAGCACTAAAAAAGGTAGCAGTTGAAATTAGAGAAAACGCCAGCTTTTTAAAAGAGAAAAACGCACTGGATTTAACCAGCGCAAAAGATAAAGGTTTAAGCGATGCGTTTATTGATAGGCTAACGCTTTCCGATAAAGTTATAGAAGGTATTGCAACGGGAATAGAACAAGTTGCTATGCTTGATAGCCCTAGAAATAAAACGATATATTCTTATACTAACGCCGAACAAGGAATAGATATTAAAAAGATAAACGTACCGTTTGGTGTAATAGGAATTATATACGAATCACGCCCAAACGTTACCGCCGATGCTTTTGCGCTGTGTTTTAAGACGGCAAACGCAGTAATATTAAAAGGCGGAAGCGACGCAATCAACTCTAACAAAGCACTTACTTTAGTTATACAAAATGCACTTAAAAATTGTGGTATAGACCAAAATGCAATAACCTTAATAGAAAATACCGATAGACAAACGACCGTTGAATTTATGAAACTTGACGGTTACGTAGACCTACTAATTCCAAGAGGAAGTGCGTCCTTAATAAACTCGGTTAAAGAAAATTCTAGTATCCCGATAATTGAAACGGGAACGGGGAATTGCCACGTGTACGTAGACGAATTTGCAAACGTAGAAATGGCGTCTAGCGTAATATATAACGCAAAAACCCAAAGATATAGCGTTTGTAACGCTTGCGAGTCTTTAGTTATTCACTCTAAAGTTTTACAAAAATCTCTACCATTAATTGCTAAAAAACTACAAGAAAAACAAGTGGTTATGGCGTGCGACGAACGTTCTTATGAAGTAATTAAAGATTATCCGTATATAAAATCTGCAACCGAAGAAGATTTTGCAACCGAATACGGAAGAGCAGAGATTTCGGTTAAAACGGTAGACAGTTTAGTTGAAGCAATAAACCATATAAATAAATATAGTACCGACCACTCTGAAAGTATAATCACCGAAAACCTAGAAAATGCTGAAATATTTATAAACAGTATAGATTCGTCTTGCGTGTACCATAACGCATCAACTAGATTTTCAGACGGTTTTGTGTTCGGACTAGGTGCGGAAATAGGAATTTCTACACAAAAACTGCACGCACGTGGACCTATGGGGTTAGAAGGACTAGTAACCACAAAATACGTCGTAAAAGGCAACGGAGCAGTGAGAAAATAATCAAATTAAATAGCTTAATCTACGCTAGTTTTTTAGCGTAGATTTTTTATTTTTAAAATTTGTCATAAAACCCTTGACAAAGCACAAAATAAAGAGTACAATTTACTCAAAAGTTAGCAGTTAAGCATTTTGAGTGCTAACAACAAATAAAGTTGATTGCTAGAGGCGAAGATGAAACCTTTATCAGAGAGGAAAAGAAAAATATTACAGCACGTCGTAGACGATTATATTGCTACGGCACAACCTGTTTCTTCTAAGAGTATCACTGAAAAGTATATGACCGGCATTAGTTCGGCAACGGTAAGGTCGGAACTTTCGGGGCTAGAAGAAATGGGGTATTTAACACAACTTCATACTTCTAGTGGTAGAGTTCCGTCAATCGAAGCGTATAAATTATACGTGGGCGAATTGATGGATAAAAGCAAACTGTCGGGCAAGGAAATCGTGGCTATTAAAAATGCTTTTCGTGACCACGTAGATAATTTAGAAAACGTTATAACGTCTGCAGTAAAAGTTATAAGTGAACTTACCGATTACACGTCGGTTGCAATACCTGCAAGGAATGGGAAGGAAAAAATAGTAAAACTAGATATTTTCCGCTGTAAACCAGGTCAAGCACTACTACTTATTGCTACTGAAAACTATTTAATACGTGATAAGTTTATAGACGTTCCTGCAGAAATGACTGACGCCCAAGTATCAGAAGCAAGTAGACTTATTGGAAAACTTTTAACAGGAAAACAACTAGAACAAATTTCTGAAATTAGTAACACTATAACCGAAGAATTTGCAGTGTATCGTGAAATCTTCGACGGCATAATGTCGGCTATTGAAGAATACGTAGAAAAAGATAAGCCGTCACTGCTAGTAGAAGGCGAAAACAAAATTCTTAACCATACCGAATACACCGATACCGAAAAGGTTAAAAATTTCTTATCAGTTGTTTCGGGTAAAGAAAAACTACGTGATTTACTTGCTTCGGATAAGGATAACATAGAAATCAACATAAAAATTGGTGGCGAAAACGGTGAGATTCCCGAAGATTGTTCTATGGTAACTGCAACCTATTCGGCGAGTGGTGTAGAAATGGGTACTTACGGCGTTATAGGACCGCTTCGTATGGACTATCAAAAAGTCGTGTCAGTGCTTGAAGGCGTTGGCAAGATTTTAGAAGATATGATAAAGAATAAGGATTAAAGGAAAGTTAAAATGGACGAGATTAAAAACAACCAACCTGAAGAAACGCTAGAAGAAGTTTCGGAAAAAGAAAAAGCGTTAATAGAAGAAAACGAAAGTTTAATCAAAGAAAACGAAGAACTCAAAAAACAAGCCGACGAATTTAAGGACAAGTGGATGAGAAACGTTGCAGAGTTTGATAACTACAAAAAACGCAACGCTAGAATTTGGCAAGATGCGTTTAACGAAGGTGCTAGTAGCGTGGTGTTACAAGTTCTAACCGTAGGCGACAACCTAGATAGAGCGTTAAGTTTCGAACTTGACGAAAAAACCAAAGAAGGCGTTAAAAATATCAAAAGACAATTCGATGACGTTCTAAAGAGTTTAGAAGTAGAAGAAATTAACCCCGTAGGCGAGCCTTTCGACGTAAGCGTAGCAGAAGCAGTAATGCAAGTGGACGGTGCTGACGGCGAAAAGTCGGACACAGTTAAGCAAGTGTTCTTAAAAGGCTATAAAATTAAAGATAAATTAATAAGATACGCTAAAGTAAGCGTTATAAAATAAAAACAAATCAAGGAGCATATAAAATGAAAACAATAGGTATCGACTTAGGCACGACCAACTCGTGCGTAGCAGTAATGGAAAATGGTGAACCCGTAGTAATCGCAAACGCAGAAGGTGCAAGAACTACCCCTTCTGTAGTAGGTTTCCAAAAAGACGGAGAAAGACTCGTAGGTCAAGTTGCAAAACGTCAAGCCGTTTCTAACCCTGAAAGAACGGTTTCATCAATCAAAAGACATATGGGTAGTAACTATAAAGTAGACATAGACGGCAAAGGCTATACTCCCCAAGAAATTTCGGCAATGATACTCACTAAACTTAAAAAAGACGCTGAAAGTTATTTAGGTGGTCCTGTAACCGATGCAGTTATTACTTGTCCTGCTTACTTTACCGACAGTCAACGTCAAGCAACTAAAGACGCAGGTAAAATTGCAGGACTTAACGTATTAAGAATTATCAACGAACCTACTGCCGCAGCACTTTCTTACGGACTTGATAAAGAAGGCAAAACCCAAAAAGTTATTATTTACGACTTAGGTGGCGGTACGTTCGACGTTTCAATTATGGAAATCGGCGACGGCGTATTTGAAGTTTTAGCAACTAGTGGTAACAATATGCTCGGTGGCGACGACTTCGATAAACGTGTTATGGATTATTTAGTTGCTGAATTTAAAGCTAAAGAAGGCATAGATTTATCGGGCGATAAACTCGCTATGCAAAGATTAAAAGAAGCAGCAGAAAAAGCAAAAATAGAACTTTCAGGCGTTAGCAAAACCAACGTAAACCTTCCTTTTATCACTGCTGATGCAACCGGTCCTAAACACCTTGACGTAGACATTACTAAACAAAAATTCGACGCTTTAACTGAAGATTTAGTATCACAAACCATCGTTCCTTTGAAAAAGGCTATGGACGACGCTAAACTTTCTTATTCTGAAATCGACAAGGTTATCTTGGTAGGTGGTTCAACTAGAATTCCCGCAGTTATCGACGAAGTAAGAAAAGTAACTGGAAAAGAACCGTTTAAGGGTATCAACCCCGACGAATGCGTAGCAATCGGTGCTGCAATTCAAGGTGGCGTACTTTCTGGCGAAGTTAAGGACGTATTACTTTTAGACGTTACACCATTATCTTTAGGTATTGAAACTTTAGGCGGTGTATGCACTAAACTTATTGAAAGAAATACTACTATTCCCGTAAAGAAATCACAAGTATTCTCTACCGCAGCAGATAACCAAACCGCAGTAGATATTCATATCTTACAAGGCGAAAGAGAATTTGCTAAAGACAACAAAACGCTTGGTAATTTCCAATTATCAGGTATTGCACCTTCTCCACGTGGAATTCCGCAAATTGAAGTTACTTTTGATATCGACGCTAACGGTATAGTTAACGTTTCTGCTAAAGACTTAGGTACGGGTACTTCTCAAAACATCACGATTACTGCTTCTACTAATCTTTCTGACGAAGAAATCAATAAAGCGGTAAACGAAGCAAAACAATATGAAGAAGAAGATAAAAAACGTAAAGAAGTTATCGATTCGCACAATAAACTCGACGGTATGATTTTCACCGTAGAAAAATCTATTAAAGATTTAGGCGATAAGATTTCTGAAGAAGACAAGGCAAAACTAGAAGCAGAAATCAAAACTGCTAAAGATGAACTTGCTACTAACGACAAAGAAAAAATGGATACTGCGTTTGATAACCTTTCTAAAGTTTCGCAAGAAGTTTTTGCTAAAGTATATCAACAAGCAGAAGCAAACGGCGAAAACCCCGATTCTAACGCAGG
>JAFVOW010000015.1 GCA_017505625.1 Clostridia bacterium
ACTTTCAAAAAACCGTTAAAGTTTGACGACCAAGCCTTTGATAAAGAAAAACTAGAAAACTTTAGAACGTATATATGTTCTATGTTAGAAAGTTTTGACGTTTCTAAGTTGCTTTACTCTTTAGACGTTAAAAGTAAACTTGAACTACACGTACAAAAATTAAACGACTACGGCTATTTTATAGATAGCGATATAAACGAGCAAATTTACGATTCAGTAGAAAAAATTCTTGTAGAAATGCAGGAGATTTTAGGGAAGTCGCAAATAGATTATAACGAATATAGGTCAATCTTTTTAAGTGGTGTTTCGGCGTTAGAGTTGTCGGTTATACCGCAGTATAACGACGCCGTGTTTATAGGTGCGTTTAAGGAAGCGTCTTTAACGTTATCAAAACATTTATTCTGTATGGGACTAACTAGTAACGTTCCGCTTGCAAAAGAAGACGTTGCAGTCTTAAACGATAGTGATATTAACGCTTTAGAAAAACTAAAAGTACTAGTAGAACCTAAAATTAGAGTTATAAATCACCGTGAAAGGCAAAACGTTGCACTTGGCGTTTCATCGTTTAGTGAAAACCTATATCTGTCTTATCCTATTACAGATAGCGACGGTAGACAATCGGTAAAAAGTCAAGTAATATCTTATCTTTCTAATGCTTTCACGTTAAAACCGTTTGGAGAGAATAACGGTTATTTAACAAGGAAACAAGCCTTTAACAGTTTTGCAAAAGGGTGTAGTGATTTTAGTCAAGGACTAGTAGACGATTTTACTGTTCCCGCAAGTTTTTATCACGTGGCTGATAAAGAACTAGCCGATAAAATACTACAAAGCGCTAATAAACAAGTGAAAATGCGTCTTGACGGTGGACTTAAAGCAGTTTCGGGTAAAATTACTTCGCCTACGGCTATTGAAGATTATTATAAATGTCCGTATCGTTCATTTTTACTTCACGGATTAAATCTAAAAGAAAGAAAACAAGGTAAACCCGACGGGTTATCGGTAGGTAACGTAATGCACGAAACCTTAAAATATTTCTTGCGTGAAATTAAAAACGTTACCCAAGACAATCTTGAAACTGTTTTTGAAGATATAATAAACAAAGTGTTATCAAGCCAAGAATTTTCTTGGTTGTTTGACGACCCCGAAACGGAAAATTCTATTTCCCGTACTGTTTTGGAGTGCAAAAAATATTGCCGTAAAACGCTAGAATACTATAACCGTACCGACTTTAAGGACGTAAAAACCGAAGTGGGGTTTGGCGACGTTAAAGACGCTGAATTTTCGGCTGTAGAACTTTCTAACGGCAAGGCTAGAATATCGGGTAGAATAGATAGAATAGACACGTTCGGCGACTATTTTAGAATTATAGACTACAAAACGGGAAGCGTTGATGCAACCGATAAAGCGCTATTTACAGGCAATAAGTTGCAGTTATATTTGTATGCTCAAGCGGTAAACGATAAAAAGCCTGCCGGCGTATATTACTTGCCTATATCGGATGATTTTTCTTCTGACGATGCAGATAAAGATTCTATAGCTGTTGGAAAAACCTTAAACGATTTGGAGATATTAAAAGCGCAAGATAACGGTGTGATAGAAAATGCGTTCTCTGAATTTACCGGTGCAAAAGTTGTTGGTAATCAAATTAAAAAAGCCACCGATAGCGATACTATGCAGGCGTTTATGGATTATGCAAAGAAGATTTCCGAAAAAGCCGTACAGCAAATTGACGACGGAATAATCGTTGCATCGCCTTATAAAAACGCTTGTTCGTATTGTGCGTTTAAGGCTATGTGTAATCAAGTTAACCCCAAAGAAAGAGAAGTTAGTTCGGTTACCGAGCAAACTATTTACGATTCCGTTAAAGGAGAAGAAGAATGCCCGAATTAAGACAAGAACAATTAGATATTATAAATCATCAGTCGGGCGATATTTTGATTTCGGCATCTGCAGGGTCAGGAAAGACTTTCGTTATGATAGAAAGGCTTATTCGACTTATCACCGAAGGACACGCTAAGGTTGATGAAATTTTAGCCGTTACCTTTACCGAGGCGGCGGCAACCGAAATGAAAGAAAGGCTTAAAAACGCTTTGGCGAGTAAAATTGCCGAAGGTAGAGAAGACTTGTCCGAACAACTAAACGACGTTTCTAACGCCGATATTTCTACGCTACACTCTTTTTGTGCAAGGCTTATTCGTACGTATTTTTACGTTGCAGACGTTTCGCCCGATTTTAAAATTCTAGACGCTACCGAATCTAAAATTCTTAAAGATAAAGCCGTTTCTAAGCTTATGCGCTCACGCTATACTGAAAATTCTATTGAGTTTAACGATTTTCTAAATAAGTTTATCAAAAAACGCTCG
>JAFVOW010000016.1 GCA_017505625.1 Clostridia bacterium
TGCCGTGCTTTCCAGCACTGTTCGTCTATCGTTCTTTGTGGATTACGGAGTCCGTCACCCCAGACATATTACTATCTCTGGTTTGGGCTCTTCCGATTTCGCTCGCCACTACTTTCGGAATCGTTGCTTTACTTTCTTTTCCTCCGGGTAATTAGATGTTTCAGTTCCCCGGGTTCCCCTATTATGACTATTTATTCATCATAACATAACGTAACATTACTTACGTTGAGTTCCCTCATTCGGATATCTACGGATCGAGGCTCATTTGCAGCTCCCCGTAGCTTTTCGCAGCTTGTCGCGTCCTTCTTCGGCGCCATGTACCAAGGCATCCTCCTGTATGCTCTTTGTAGCTTGATCTTTCTTCGATTGCATTTGCAATCCGTCGAATTATTTCTTTTCTACATTTTCCTTGACTTTGCTCTCGACTAATTCGTGAATCGTTTCCTTAAAGTTTCGTATTCTCGTATTAACCTTCTTTCTTTTTTTTCGCTTTTGCCTTAATGTACTTATTTAAAGTCTTTTCGTTTCTCTTAGATATTTTTGACTATATCTCTCTCTATGCAGTTGTCAATCTACCAAAGCTTTGACGACGGTCAAAGGTGAATTTTATCATATTAAAACTCACAAAAAGGCTACCCCTCTCAAGCGATAGCCTTAATATATTATCATTTATGATTTTTTAAGTCAAGCAAATTTTCAAACTTTTTCTACATTTTTTTAAATTTTTTTTGATTGAGTTTTTTCGGCAATTTTCGCCTATTATATATAATGTATATATATAATGTTTAACCACTAAATATCGTAGTTTTGACGGACGTTTACGCTAATTATTCCGGAAATTATTCCTACGATAATGCAAAAGATTAAATCAAGAAAAAAACTTTTCGCACCCACAAAACTTCCTATAATTGCAAAAATTAAATGAATAATCACACAAAACACGATTCCTAATAGTAATCCTTTTATTAAACCTTTATCATTTCTCAGCGAAGATATACAACCTAAAAAGATGGCGATTGTTTTTATAAACTGGTTCGCCGTTTTGATTCCTATTTCGCTTAGCACGAATAGTTTTACTGCGCCTGCTAGTAGCAATATTCCTATTACCGCCGTCATTACACCTAAAATTGCACCTTTGATTACGCCCGAAAGTAAATTTGTTTTCATAAAAAACCCCGCATTTCTTTTTAATAAGATATGCGGGGTTATTGGTTTTAATTACCTATTAAATTTCTTCTCTTTTCTTTCTTTTGGGTTTTGCGGGTTTTTCTTCAACAACCGTTTCGGTTACTACTTCTTCAGTGGGTTGTTCTACTACTTCTTCTTTCTTTTCTTCTTCGGGTTTAGCGTAGGCTGCACCTTCTGCTGGAGCAGTTTGATAAATTGCACCTTTATCAAATTTAACGTAACATTTTTTGTCGTCTAAACCAGTTTCTAAAACGAAAGTGTTTTCGTTGTTGTTGATTTCTGCTACGAAACCACAAATACCGCCGATAGTTTTTACTCTATCTCCAACTTTAAGAGCGTCTACTCTTGCTTGTGCTTCTTTTTGTTTTTTCTTGCCAGAAATCGATTGCCATACCATTAAACCAATGATTACGACAAAAATTAGTCCAAACATAATATAAGTTGAACTTGCATTTGCACTACCTTCTAATAAATTATAAAACATTTTTTGCTCCTTTTTAACTTTATTCTATAACATTGTAAATTATTTTGTTTATATTTGCAAGCGTTTTTGAATATTTTTCAAATTCGACAACTTTATACTAAAATCTTGGATACGTATCGCCTGTCTTTTTGTAAAATTCTTCTCTAAACTCTACGAAAGCGTCTTGCATAATTGCTTCTCTTATATCTGCCATAAGTTTATTGAGATAAGTTATGTTATGTAAACTAAGTAGCATTGCGCCCATCATTTCGCCTGCATTTATCATGTGCCTTAGGTATGCTTTGGTATAGTTTTTACAAGCATAGCAATCGCACTCGGGGTCAAGCGTTGTGAAATCGCCCTTATACTTGCCGTTTCTTACGACTATCTTGCCGTTTGAAGTGAGTGCCGTTCCGTTTCTACCGACACGGGTTGCAAGAACGCAGTCGAACATATCTATACCACGGAACACGCCTTCAACTAAACAGTCTGCACTACCTACGCCCATAAGATAACGTGGCATATTTTGTGGATAATGCGGTAAAAGTTCGTCGAGTACGTCGTACATAATATTTTTAGGCTCGCCTACCGATAACCCACCAATTCCTATACCGTATTTAGCGTAAGGCAAGGTTTCTTTTAGACTTAGAAGTCTTAAATCTTTATATACGTTACCTTGAACTATCGGGAAAAGTGCTTGGTTTGGATTTTTATGGTGGTTATAGCACCTATCAAGCCACTTTAACGTACGTTCCATAGCAGTTTTAGAATCTGCGTAGTCCCAACCGTAAGCCGAACATTGGTCGAACGCCATTATAATATCTGCACCCAAATTGTTTTCTATTTCTATAGCTTTTTCGGGTGTAATGAAATGTTTACTGCCGTCAACGTGCGAGTTAAACCACACGCCTTCGTCTTTAATTTTGTTAAGCTCAGCAAGAGAAAACACCTGAAACCCACCACTATCAGTTAAAATTGGTCTATCCCAATTCATAAATTTATGAAGCCCACCAGCATCTCTAACTAGTTCGTCGCCCGGACGCATATATAAATGATAGGTGTTTGCAAGTATGATTTGTGACTGTGCTTCTTTTAAATCTCTAGGAAGCACGCCCTTTACAGTTGCTTGAGTTCCGACGGGCATAAACGTCGGCGTATGAATATCACCGTGCGGGGTATGAAGTATTCCTACTCTTGCTCCCGTACGGGAATCTTGTTTAATTTGTTCGTAATAAAATTTTTCCATAATTATTTTTTTATATAATAACTCTCTGTAATGGTTAAGTTGAATTGTAGGATTTTAGAAACAAACAAGACAAGGTTCGCAAGGCGTTTTGGGTGAGATAAACCTTGTTGGTTATCGAAGTCAAAACGCTGAGCAGTAAACGAAGTATTGCGTAGTTTATAAAATCAAACAAGAGTCGCCAAAAGAGAAAAATCTATATTTTTCAGTTACTGCCGTGTTGTAAAGTTCTAATATTTTTTCTTTGGTTGAAAGTGATGACACCAACATTAAAAGCGTAGATTTGGCAAATGAAAGTTAGTAATTAAAGCGTCTACGCACTTGAATTTATACGGTGGGTAAATAAAAATTTCGGTGTTATCTTTTATTTCTTTTACCATACCGTTATCGTCCGAAGCACTCTCTAGCGTACGAACTGAAGTCGTTCCAACGGCGATTATACGTCTACCTTCAGATTTTGCTTTGTTGATTTTTTCAGCCGATTCTTTGCTTATTTCGTAGTATTCCGAGTGCATGTGGTGGTCTTTTATATCGTCGGCTTTTACGGGACGGAAAGTACCTAACCCCACGTGCAACAGTACGTCTACTATTTCCACGCCTTTTGCTTTAATTTTTTCTATAAGTTCGGGAGTAAAATGAAGCCCTGCAGTAGGAGCAGCCGCAGACCCGTCAAACTTAGCGTAAACCGTTTGATATCTTTCTTGGTTTTTAAGTTTTTCGGTTATGTAAGGGGGCAACGGCATTTCGCCGATTTTAGAAATTATATCTTCAAACACACCGTCGTATATAAACTTTACTCGCCTTGTACCCGATTCTTCTATGGTAGAAAGAACTTCTAAAGATAGTTCAGTTGAAATTGTAAGTTTTACGCCCGGCTTTGCTTTTTTGCCCGGTTTTACCATAACTTCCCACTCGTTAAGATTAAATCTTTTAAGTAGTAATATTTCTACTTTCCCACCGTAAGCGGTAGAAGCAAACATACGTGCGGGTAAAACTTTTGTGTTGTTTCTAACTAAAACGTCGCCTTCTTTAAGATAATCGACTATATCGTAAAACCTTTTATGGTTTATTGTATCAGTTTTTCTATCATACACCAAAAGCCTAGAACTATCTCTCGGTTCTACGGGTGTTTGGGCTATTAAATTTTCGGGAAGATAGTAATCAAAATCACTCGTTTTCATTGTTTTCAAAAATTGCTAGTTGTTCTTGTTTTTCTTTTGGAATCGTAAGGCCTACGTGTTCGTACCCCTTTTTAAGAAGCACTCTACCCCTTGGCGTTCTTGCTATAAAACCTAGTTGAAGTAAATAGGGTTCGTAAACTTCTTCTATGGTGTTAGCGTCTTCGTTGACGGTGATTGCAAGAGTTTCTAGTCCACAAGGACCACCACCGAATTTTTGTGCCATAGATTTAAGCAAATTAATATCGGTCATATCAAGGCCGTAATCGTCGATTTCTAATAACTTTAACTCACCCTTAGCATCGGAGAGTTGAATTTCAGAGTGCCCTTTTACGATAGCGTAGTCACGAACTCTGCGAAGTAACCTATTTGCAATTCTAGGCGTACCACGACTGCGTTTTGCAATTTCAACGGCAGCGGGGTGTTCTATCTTTACGCCTAGCATATTAGAAGCACGTTCTACTATTTCGGTAAGCTCGTCTACCGAATAGGTTTCTAGCCTACAAATAACGCCAAACCTATCCCTAAGTGGCGAAGAAAGATTGCCCGCTTTTGTCGTTGCACCTATAAGAGTAAACTTAGGTAGCGGAAGTTGAACGTTTCTAGCCGATGGTCCTTTACCGATAATAAAATCTAGTGTATAGTCTTCCATCGCAGGATAAAGAATTTCTTCTACGTTATGGTTTAAGCGATGAATTTCATCGATAAATAAAATATCGTGCTCGTTAAGATTAGTTAAAATTGCCGCAAGGTCGCCAGACCTTTCGATTGCAGGTCCACTCGTAACCTTTATTTGCGTGCCCATTTCATTTGCTATGATATGTGCAAGCGTTGTTTTACCTAGCCCCGCAGGACCGTAAAGTAAAACGTGGTCTAGGGCGTCGCCACGCATTTTTGCCGAAACAATACCAACGGCTAAATTGTCTTTAACCTTTTCTTGCCCAACGTATCCTTCCATGGACTTGGGACGTAAAACGTTTTCTATTTCCGTTTCACGTTCATCTATTGTGCTTGTAATAAGTACTTCGTCTTGCATAATTTTACCTTATATTTTTAATTGCGAACGCTATTAGTTGTTCGATAGTAGTAGCGCCGTTTTCTTTTGCTTTCTTGATTGCAGGCACGCATTCTTGTTTTGTAAAACCTAAACTCATTAATGCTATAATTGCGTCTTGGTCGTCGTCCGACACCGCTTCTTGTTTAAGAATAGGCGTATCTTCTGAAACGTCAGCAGTAATCTTTTCACGAAGTTCTAAAATTATGCGTTCTGCAGTTTTTTTGCCCATACCCTTAACGGCGGTGAGCCCTTTAACGTCGCTAGTCGCAATCTTTACTGCCAAATCAGATAAACCCATATTAGATAAAACGGTTATGCCCATTTTAGGACCTATACCCGATACCGATATAAGTTTTAAGAACATATTCTTTTCTTCAAGGCTTATAAACCCGTACAGCGCAATTGCATCTTCTCTAACCGCAAGATAAGTGTAAACTTCGCCTTGATTGTTTTCTAAAAGTTGTTGATAAACGGCAGCGGAACACGTAATTTCATAACCGATACCGTTATTTTCAATTAACACAACGCCATCTACGGCGCTTAAAACTTTACCTTTAATATACCCTATCATAATCCACCTTTACAGAGCAAAAAGCCCACCGAGTTTGTTTGTCTGAGAGTGACACAGCGCAACTGCTAGTGCATCGGCAGCATCGTCAGGTCTCGGAATACCTTTTAGCGAAAGCATAGTTTTTACCATCTGTTGAATTTGGTTTTTGTCTGCTCTACCGTACCCCGTCAACGCTTGCTTTATCTGCAAGGGAGTATACTCGTAAATTCTACCGCACTCTTTTATAGCAGTGAGAAGTATTACGCCACGCGCATGAGCAA